>JAODMX010000391.1 GCA_025464735.1 Frondihabitans sp.
CGTCCTGATCCGGCAATTGCCCGCATGCCGGCGCGGAATCCCTCCTCGAACCGACGTGGGTCGAAAGGGCCGGCCGTGACCGTCGGCCAGGCTCGGACCGCGTAGTCGATGTGGGTGAACACCTCAAAAGTGTCGGATCCGGCGACCATGCGGGGGATCTCGTCGAGATACGCCCACATCACCTCGTCGGGCTCCCGGTATCGATAGAGCGTCGTCGGCTCGGTCCGGTCGCCGTTGTCGAGGGGCAGCATGTGGAGCGACCCGTTCACTCGGTCGATGGCGCCGGAGCTGAGGAGCTCGGCGGCGCGATCGTCCCAGAGGTGTGGTTGTCCGAATTCGACACCGGTCAGGATCCGGAGCTCGGGATGCGCTCGTCGGCAGCGGTCGATGGACTCGAGATACCCCTCGGCGTCGAAGGGCGGAAGGCGCACGTACCCGTCGTCGTCGACGAGCGACCCTGCGTGCTCGCCCATGTCGCCGTCGTTCACGCGCCAGGCGTCTTCGAAATCGAGATGCTCGGTGAAGATGATCGCCGGCAAGCCGATCCGCACCGCCTGCTCACACGTCCGCGCCATCCGCCCGGGAGACGCCGGGTCGGACCCGCTGTCCCACGACCACTCGCTGTGGACATGGGCGTCAGCGGGGAGTGTCATGCCCCCATGCTGTCACCGGTCGGTCCGGTCGACGGGCCCAAATGAGGCCCGCGCAAACCATGTGCACGTGAGGCGGGGCCGCGCCAGTGGACGTCCTCCTCGGCGCGGCCCCGTGCAACAGTGCCGGGTTGGCGACCGCTCAGGTGTACCAGGACGGCTTGGGCACCTGGTTGAGCAGGACGTATTCGCCGACCTCGCGCTTCTTGTAGGCGACCGGGTCGTGCAGGCTGTGGGTACGGAGGTTGCGCCAGAAGATGTCCAGGCCCACGGTGTTCGAGGTTGCGCGAGCACCCGTCAGCTCGAAGACCTTCGTTGCGATCTCGAGTCCGTCGTCGATGATCCGGAGCTTGCCGGCCGCGATCCTGACCGCGATCTCGCCTCGGCGGCGCTCGGTGAACTCCTCGCGCGGCGCGTGCAAGACGGCGCTGATTTCGGCACCGGCCGCGTCAAGCAGAGCCTCGTCCGCCCACAGCTTGGACTGCAGCACACCGTACCCTTCGAGCAGGTACCACTCCTCGCCGGCCTGAGACTTGTTGTCGCCGCCGTAGTGCCAGGCGCGAGTCGTGGTGCGCGTGTACTCCGAGGCGGTCTCGAGTGCGCCCTGAGCGATGCCCAGGTAGAAGTTCGCGAAGACGAGCTGGATCCCGGGCACGTTGAGGGTGTTGTACACCAGCGGCTGGAAGACTCGATCCACGAAGCCGGCGGCCGAGGCCCAGTCGACGCGCACGTCACGGATCTCCACGGATCCCGACTCGGTGAGTCGCTGTCCGAGACTGTCCCAGTCGTCCGCGAACACGATGCCGGGCTGCGCCGTGGGCACGATCGCGAAGATATGCGTGTCGGTGCCGTCGAGGACCCCCTCGAGCACGGTCAGATCCGAGATCTGGCCGCCGGTGGAGAAGGATTTACGCCCCGAGAAGACGAGCTCGTCGCCCTCCTCGCGGATGGTGAGGTCGGAATCGCGCGGGTTGACTGCGCCTCCGAAGAGGAAGTTGTTCGTCGTGTAGAGCTCCTCGACCGCGGTGATCTGGGCGTCGGTCGCCACGAGTCGAGCGGCCCAGGCCCAGAGGTAGTGGTAGCCGAGGAGCTGGCCGATCGAACCGTCGCCCCGGGCAACGGTGCGGATGACCTTGTAGGCGGTGTCCCACGACTCGCCGGCGCCGCCGTGTTGGCGGGGACCGAGCAGCGTGACGAGACCCGAGTTCTTCAACAGCTGGACCTCGGCACGCGGAGTCGCGTTGGCGCGGTCACGCTCGACCGCGTCGGCCGCGAGGATGTCGGAGACCTCGCGTGCGCGGGCGATCCACTCCTCGGTATTCTGTGGAGTGGCTGCGTTCCGCCAGCGATCGGCGAGACCTTCGGTGACTGGATCCGTGATTGTCACGTTTCGTACCTTTCCGGTTTGATGATTCGGTTGCTCCTCCGCCGCGCGGGCTGCCACCCGTGCCGCGAACGGTCTTGTCTGAACGCGGCGGGACGCAGTTGATTGCCCGTGTCCCTTGCGGTTCGTGGCAACAGTAGGAGGGGCACCGCGGGCGGGTCACGCCTATTACCGATAGTGACCGAGAGTTACCGTGGAATGCGGGCGCTCGCAGTCCAGCTCGCGAGGAGAGCGAATGCCACCTCGGATCCGGATCCGGGCTCGGCCATGTAGGCAAAGATCTCCAGGCCCGGGTCACCGGCCACCTTGAGCCGGTCGTACTGCAGGGTGAGCTCGCCGACGAGCGGATGAGTGAACTGCTTCTCCACCCTGCGATGGAGACGCACGTTGTGGGTCGCCCACAACGCTGCGAATTCTTCGCTCTGTGTCGAGAGCTCGCCGACGAGGTCCGCGAGGTCACGATCGAACGGTTCACGCCCGACCTGCAGTCGTAGGGCGGCGACGCATTCTTTTGCGGTCCGATTCCAGTCGGCGAAGAACTCCTTGGCGCGTGGATCCAGGTAGGTGAACCGAGCCATGTTCGCTGGCGCGCTCGAGTCGAACATCGGCGCAAAAAGCGCTCGCCCGAGATGGTTGACGGCGAGGATATCCTGACGGCTGTTAACGACGAACGCGGCGGCTCCGGTCAGTGCGTCGATCATCCAGGCAACGCTTGGACGCACGGTTCGTTTGGCGGGGGCACGGCGCCTGCCGGTGGTCAGCTCCGTCGACGCGCGGGCCAGGTCGAAGAGATGCGCACGCTCAGCCTCGTCCAGATGGAGCGCGCTCGCCACCACCCCGAGGACCCCCTCCGAGACTCCCGCCAAGTTGCCGCGTTCCATCCGGTTGTAGTAGTCGACGCTGACCCCTGCGAGGGTCGCGACCTCCTCGCGTCGGAGACCCAGCACCTGTCGCGCTCCGTAGCTCGTGAGACCGACATCCTCGGGGGTGATCTTCGCGCGTCGCGAGGTGAGGAAGTCCCGTATCTCGGCCTTTGCGTCCATGGCAATGAGAGTAAACCCGCCGTCGGCGACGCGGGGTGGCCTGTCAGTACCTGGACAAGCTCGCCATCTCACCCTCGTTCGAAAGCGTGCTTCCTTAGTGAAGCCCTCAACGAAGTGTTGAGGTGCCACTTGAGCAAGGAGGAACACAATGCAGGTCACAAGAAACGAACTCGACACGATGGTCGCTGGTCCCAGTGCCTGGTTCACCGGGAACGTCTATATCGATGTTGTCAGCACGCCGTCGCCGACCTCGAAGGTCATGGCCGGAATCGTCCATTTCGCGCCCGGAGCTCGCACCGCGTGGCACACCCACCCTGCTGGCCAGACCATCTACGTCACGGAGGGTGTCAGCCTCGTTCAGCGCGAGGGTGGAGCGGTTGAGGAAATGAAGCCGGGCGATCGTGTCTACATCGAGCCGGGCGAGAACCATTGGCACGGTGCCCCGCCCAAGCGCTTCACCGTGCAACTCGCGTACCAGGAGGCCGACGACTCGGGCAGTCACACCACGTGGGGCCGCCACGTCACGGAGGAGGAGTACCCGGGCTAGATGGGCCTGGCCTAGCGGGCCGGGCGTCGCCGTGCGTGGCGCTCGTCGCGCGTGTGCACAAAGTCGATGCTGCGCAAGACCCGGTCGAGCCCCTCGGCCGTCGCGAAGCGATGCGTGTGGATACCCCGGTCTTCCGCGGCGCGAAGGTTCTCCGGGCGATCATCGATGAAAAGGGTGTCGTCCGGTGTCCACTCGGCGAGCGACAGCGCGATGTCAAAGATTTCCCGTGATGGCTTCGTCAACCGAAGCTCCGCGCTGAACAGCATCAGGGAGAAGAGCTCCGACATCGCCGCAGACCGGCTGACCTCGCGGGCGAGATCGTGAGGTGCGTTCGACAGCAACGTCAGGCGGGCACCCCTCCGATGTGCGTCACGCAGTGCGGTGATCGTGGCGAAATTCAGATGTGTCCAGCTCTCGAGGTCCAGACGTCGCAACTCGGCGAGCTCTGCCCCCTGAACAGGACGGGCGACGACCTCATCCCAATATTCCTGCGCCGAGAGGCCGCGGTCATACGAGGCTCGCGAAGCCCAGTACCGCTCCTGAAACGCCGCGACCGGCATATCGAGTAGCCCGGCCATCCCCTTCACCGCGGCAACGGGCTGGGCATGACTGATCACTTCCCCAAAGTCGACAAGCAGATGATTTGTCACCGGCACCAACCGTCCTCTCCCGCCGCGCGCTGCGACAGAACAATCACAGTACATGTACGAACGATCATCCTCCGTGTATGTTTGAAGCATGAGCGGGAACCCACGGCACGAGGCCATCCTCGAGACACTCCAAGCGAGAGGCCGCGTCGACGTCTCCGATGTGGTGTCCACGTTCTCGGTGTCCGAGGTCACTGTTCGTCGCGACCTCGACCAACTTGCCCGTGCCGGGATCCTCCGCCGTGTGCGTGGGGGAGCGGTGAGCGTGCGCATGCGTGGCGAGGGCCTGCCCTACGCGATGCGCCGACTCGAGTTCGCCGCCGCGAAGGAGCGGATCGCTGCTGCTGCTGCGGCACTCGTCGTCGATGGCGAAGCGGTGTGCGTCGACAGCGGGACCACCGGCGTCGAGGTTGCTCGGCATCTGGCGGCACGGCGCCTGACGGTCATGCCGTTCAGCATTCAGGCCCTGGACGCCTTGGCGGGCAGCTCGACCGTGCGCATCGTGCTCTCCGGTGGCTCCGTGAACTCGGAGGAGGGCTCGATCGTTGGCCCTCTCGTCGAGCAGTCGCTTCGCGGCCTCCGCTTCGACACGGTCTTTCTCAGCTGCTGCGGCGCATCGATCGATGACGGTGTCACGGCGCACGACCTCGACGATGCAGCAGCGAAGCGAGCGATGATCGGCGCCGGGCGCCGCATCGTCCTCATCGCGGAGGGCGCGAAGTTCACTCGATCGGCAATGGCCGTTACCTGCCGCCTCCGCGACGTCGACGTCCTTGTCACCGACGACACCGCCCCGGTGGAGGTGCTCGAAGAACTTCGGGCGGCCGGAGTCGAGGTCGTCCTTGCCTGAAAAGGCCCTAGCCCCGTGATCGTGTGATCATGTATCAGGAGTGTTCAATGAAGGCAGTGTCGTCTTGGTCCTTGCACCGCACGCTCGGTCGGTACTTCGGAGCCACCTCGGCTCCGGGACCAGATCGAGGGTCTGCTGCCGATGTGCCGACTCCGGGCGGCGGCGTGCCTCTGCTTGAGCTCCCGGCACTTCTGAAGGCGCGCGGATTCGACACGGTACAGCTCTGCCACTTTCATCTACTCTCCCGAGACCGGGCCTACCTCGAGGAGCTTCGACACGCCCTGGCGGAGTCGGAGATCGACCTCGACGCGGTGCTCGTGGACGACGGTGACTTGACCAGCGCCAATGAGGGCCAGGCGCATCTCGCTTGGATCAGCGGCTGGGTGGAGGACGCCATCACACTCGGGGCACGCCGCGCCCGGATCATCGCGGGGCGCTCGGCGCCCACCGACGAGGCTCTCCACGCGAGCGCGCACGGACTCGGGCAGCTCGCCCGCGACCACGACGGCATTCGCATCGTGACCGAGAACTGGCTCGAGCTCACCCCGGGCCCGCGCGAAGTGCTGCACCTCCTGGATGCAACCGACGGTGCCGTCGGGCTCCTGATCGACACGGGCAACTGGACCGGCTCGACCAAGTACGACGACCTCGCCGCGATCGCCACACGGGGCGAGACGTGCCACGCGAAGTGTCATTTCGGATCCGATGGCGGCCAGCTCGACGACTACCGCCGCTCCCTCGAGACGCTTCGTGACAACGGCTACACCGGGCCCCTTGCACTCGTCTATGACGACGACAACGTCGACGAGTGGACCGGCCTCGACATCGAGCACCAGGTCGTCAGTACCGTCTTCGGCAGCGTGCTATGACCGAGACATCACCGGTCGACATCGCGGCTGCCGGCGCGAAGACCTCTGCCACCCGACTCGTTCTCGCCCATCCGCTCTACCGGGCATCGACGGTCGCACTGTTCCTTTCGGGCCTAGGGATCTCCGCTGCCGCGCCCCTGATCGCGTCGTATCTCGTCCTCGGCCTCGGCGCGTCACTCCCCGTTGCCGGGCTCTACTACCTCACCAACCTCACTGCGCCGGTAGCCGGATACCTCGTCGGAGCACGATCCGACCGCACCGGCAAACGACTGGGGCTCTTCCGAATCTGCGCCATCGCAGGATTCGTTGGCTGGATCGGCATCGCGTTCTCCACCCAGTTGTGGATGCCGTTCGTCATCAGTTTCGTCGTTCTCGGATTCGCCGGCGCCGCGACGTCGCAACTGTTCGCCGCGATCCACGACGAGGTCACCGCCCACCCCACTGCTGCGAACGACGGCGTCGTGGCCATCGTGCGCATGGCCCTCACCGCGGGCTGGGTGATTGGGCCCGTCCTCGGATCCTTTCTCGCCGCCTATGCCGGCTACCGCGCCATGTTCGTCGTCGTCGCAATCGCGACGTTTGCACAGATCATCCCTCTCGGACGTCTTCGTGGCTCCCCGCCCCCGTCCGCGCCGGAACACTCGACAACCCCGAGGAGTGCACCGGCCTTTCGTGCCATGCTGCCGCTGCTCGCCTTCACGGCGCTGTACATCTGCGTGTACGCCGGCGAATCCGTGAAGTACGCCTACCTCCCGCTGTACATGCGCGAACAGCTCCACCTTGCTCCGGCGCTCAGCGGCGCGATCATCGGCATCCAACCCCTCGTTGAACTCGTCCTCATACCCCTTGCCGTGATCGTCGGCAGCCGCATCGGCATGATTCGACTGATGGCTTTTGCTGCGGCCTGCGGGGTTGCTGCGAACATCTGCTTCGCGACCACGGGTACCGCGGCCGGGCTTTTCGCCGGGCAGATCCTGATGGGAGCCGTCTGGGGTGTGTTCGCCGCGCTCGGAATCATCGTCGCGCAGCGCCTCCTCCCCGGCGCCGTCGCCACAGCGTCCGCGATCTTCCTGAGCTCCACCGCCATCAGCTCCGCGATCGGTGGGCTTGCCGGGGGCCTCGGAGTCGCGGCGATCGGTCTCCCGCACGTGTTCATCATTCCCGCATCATTCGGCGCCATCGCAGTCATCGGCCTCCTCGCGATGAGCCGGTTCGAGAGATCGCGCCAGCCCGGGGCGGCTCGGGAGGTCAGTCGCTGACGACAGGCCGATGCGGCCCTGCGGTCGACGCACAGTGGGGTGCAAGGAGGTAACGGTGCCGAAGCTGTGCCTCTTCGCGTGGGGTGACGCCGACGTACTTGGCTAGGTAGTTGTCCATTCCACCGAACTTCGTTGCGATGTCCTGTTCGAACGTTCCTTGCAGGAGGTCCGGAGTGGCCCATGTCACGTTGAGCATCGTGTTTGACAGCAGGTAGTCGTGAAGGATGTCATCATCGGAGACTCCGAGGATGTGATAGAGCAGATCCATCACGGTTCCGGTGCGGTCCATCCCGTGGGAGCAGTGGATCAGAACCGTGCCGCTCTTGACGCTCGCGAGCTCCTGCAGCACTTTGGCGTATCCCGAGATCATCGGACCGCGGTCGGAGCTGTCGACGTATCCCTTGTTCACGAGGTCGTGGTACATGACCGTGTCGTCGGAGTAGTCCCCGTTATCGCCGAAGAGTGAGATGTCCACCGTCTTGGCGCCAGGGATGGGAACGTCTGGAGCGGCTGCGATCTGAGTCGGCGTCCGAAGGTCGATGACGAGCTTGACGTCGTACTTGTCCGCGAGAACCTTGGCCGAGGCGGGCGTCAACTTGTCGAGCGATTCGCTGCGGATCAGGTTCGTCGAGTTGACGGTCCGATTCGACGCGCCCTTCACACTGCCGAGAAGTCGAGCGTTGACCAACCCGGCCACGTCTGTGATCGGGTGGTCCGCCGCCGTGAAAGACGGCTGCAGGTCGACTGACGCGGCCTGCGCGGTTTGCGGGGCCAACAACGACGTCGCGATGGCGGCGACGGCGATCGCGACCGAGCCGGTTCGCGTCAAGTGGGCAAATGTTTTTCTCATACTAAAGAGGACGCCTTCGAGTGATCGGGGTACGGATATGACCCCACGAACGTTAGGGACCCCGAGCAAAGCGGACGTGGCACGCCACTTTCCTGGAGGTGAACGCGCGCTGCCCGTCCTCTGCTCGCCCGGCCAATCGGCGAGCGTCCAGAAAGTGCTGCCTCAGGTCCTTGCAGGCAGCACAAAGTGGACTCTCGCCGACTACGCACGGGCAGGGGGCGAGCGTTAGCGCCAGAACTCCGCGAGGGGCTCGGCAAGGGCTCGGCCCTGCTCGTAACCCGCTCGGGCGGCGGGCGGACGCATCGACAGATCCATCGCGTTCGCGCCGAACAGGTCCTCTGAGTCACTCCCCGGGAAGATCGTCTCGACGAGACTGCCGCCTGACCGGAGCTCCTCCACCTGCGCCGCGAGGTGCATGTCCCATTCCAGCGGATGCAGCGATCTGCCGCCGAAGGGCGACAGCACCAGAACCCGATCTGATCCGGCTGCGAGATCGGCATTCTCGTTGCGTCGGTAGCCGCCGTCGATGTACTGGTTGTCGCCGATCCGGTAGGGAAGGCCACTCGAACAGCTGGCGGCGATGGCGTCCGCCAGGTCGATGCCACTGTGGGCGTCGAACACGACCGGCTCGCCGTTCTGGGCGTTGACCGCCGTGATGAGCACCGGTCGCTCCGGCCAGCTCTGACTCGGCAGCCGTGAGGCGACGGTCGTGCGCCACTGGGTTTGCCAGGAGCCGTCCGACGCCGCATCCCTCTCGAGGGCCGCCGCGCCCATTCTGCGGCGCATGTCGGCGGCATCCTCAGCGGAGGCGATGATTTTGCGTGTTCTCTCGAGTTGGTCGGTGACCGGCCTGACCGGAGAGCGTCCTGGTCCGGATCCGACGGGAGCGGTCCGCTGCGGGGGAGTACTGGCGAGGATGGCCGCAAGCAGCTCGGCCGGGGTCGCGCCGGCTAGCTGAGCCGCGGCCGTGGAGCCGGCCGAGGTGCCAATGGTCAGGTCTGCTGTTGTGACATCCAGGCCGGCATCGAACAGGCCGGCGATGACGCCGATCAGCCATGCGTTGCCGGTCGACCCGCCGCCACCGAGGACCAGCACACGCTGGCCCGTGGAGTGCAGGGGTGAAGAAGGAGTTGTGTTCACGGGAGTTGCCTTTCGCGAAGTGCGTGGCGGATGCTCCCAGCGGCGACTAGCTCAGTCGCGCGATTGTGGACTGCAGGGGAACACCCAGTGCGGATACTGCGTTCATGGGTGTCACCTCCTGTGGTCGGATCACGATCACCGAGACGTTAGCACACCGACGGCGCGCACCGATTCGGCGTCGGGCAGGTCGAAAGACTCGGCAGCGGCCGTTTCACCCTCGGCCCGAGGGCCCGTCGAGCGAGTAGCGGCGCTCGATTCCGGCCGTCACTCGCCCCCACTCACTGCCGGCCACGCGATGCTGGTGCGCC
>JAODMX010000394.1 GCA_025464735.1 Frondihabitans sp.
TCTGGCTGCTCCTGGGCGATCGCCGCACCCGCGCCGCGGGCGTCAGCATCACGCTGACCCTCGGACCCATCCAAACCGCCGTCCAAGGCCTCGCCGGCCGAAGCGTCGAGGTGCCCATCGACGTGACCTCGACCGGGATCCGGCGCAACCGAGTCACTCCCGCAACCTGGACCGCATTGGCCAGAACCGGCGAGTACTCGATCTCAAGCCTCGAGGGCAGTTTGCGGCTCGCCATCCAGTGTGTCGTCGACAACCCGGCAGACACCTAGCATTAGCCCCATCCCGAAATGCCGTTTTGTGAAAGAGAGTTCACCTGTGCCTGACTCAGACGGCCGTATCCGGCTCGCCCTCGTTGATGACCACAAGATGCTCCTCGGCGCATTGAGCGAGTGGATCCGCAGCGCCGCCAGCGACATCTCGATGGTCGTGGCGGTCGCGTCCTGGCCAGAACTCCTTACCCACCCCGAGTTCCCGGTCGACGTCGTTCTCCTCGATCTCGATCTGAAGGACAATATCCCGATCTCCCTCAAGATCTCGACGCTCAAGACGGCCGGCGTGAAGACGGTCCTCATGAGCACCTACTCCGAGCCCAACGTGGTTCGCGAGGCGCTCGCCGCGGGCGCCCTGGGTTACCTGGTCAAGAGCGAGGACGCCGAGATGATCGTCGAGGCGATCCGTACCGCATCGAACGGGGAGTCGTACATCTCGGCCGAACTCGACCTCGCGCTCAACGCGGCCGAGGTCGGTGGTGTGCCGAAACTCAGCGCCCAGGAGCGCCGGGTCATGGCGCTCTACGGCGGCGGCGAACCGGTCAAGGCGGTCGCCTTCCAACTCGGCATCTCGGAAGAGACAGCGAAGAGCTACCTGAAGAGGATCCGGGAGAAGTACCGCGTCGCAGGGTACGACGTCGGAACGAAGGTGGCCCTCCGGAAGCGCGCCATTCAAGACGGCATTCTGCTGCAGACCGACGACGCGGGGCCCGAAAGCGGCTTCTGATCAGGAGGCGATGACGCGCGTCTCTCGGGTGTGGATGGGCAACCCGGCCCGACGACGCGACCGGCGCTGCACGCCGTAGCTGACGAGGGACAGGATCACACCGCCGATGGCGAGCGCGACCCCGACCCACGCGGGGGCCGCGAACCCGAGGCCGGCCGCGATGACGACTCCGCCGAGGTAGGCCCCGAGGCTGTTGCCGAGGTTGAAGGCCGAGTGGTTGAGCGCCGCGGCGATGACTGTGCTCTCGCCGGCGACCTCCATGAGGCGGGTCTGGATGGCCGGGCTGATCATCGAACTCGTGAGGCCTAAGAGGAACGCGAAGAAGAAGATGCCCACGATCAGGTGTGCCGTGAGCCCGTAGCCGACAAGCGAGATCAGGAGGCCGGCGAAACCGACGTACATCGTCTTGCGGATGCTCTTGTCGGCGCCCCAACCGCCCAGGAGGTTGCCGATCGTCATGCCGATTCCGACCCCGACGAGGACGAAGGGCACGAGGCTCTCTGGATAGCCCGCCCCGGTGGTGACTGCCGTGCTCACGTAGCTGTAGACCGCGAAGAAGCCGCCGAACCCGACGGCACCGACGCCCATGACGAGCCAGACCTGCGGTTGCCTGAACGCCCGCAGCTCACGCTTGATGGAGGCTCCGTGCTGGGCGTCTTGGTGAGGCAACGCCAGGGCCACGGCCAGGAACGTCGCGGCGAAGATGATCGCCACGGCGAGGTACGCAACCCTCCAGCCGGCTACCTGTCCGAGGAAGGTGATGAGCGGAACCCCGACGATGTTCGAGACGGTGAGCCCCGAAATCACGAAGGCGACACCCTTGCCGCGGTTGCCCGGCCCCATGAGCGACGCGGCGGCGAGCGAGGCTATGCCGAAGTAGGCGCCGTGGGGCAAACCCGCCGCGAAACGGGCGAGCAGAACAAGGCCGAACGTCGGGAGCACTGCCGAGGCGACCGTGCCGACCACGAACGCGGCGAGCAGAATCAGCAACAGCTTCTTGCGAGGCACATGTGACGTCGTCGCGGCAATGGTCGGGGCTCCCACCACGACGCCGAGAGCGTAGGCGCTGATCAGGAGACCGGCGTGTGCCGTCGCCTGTTCTGGCGATTGCGTGTACGCCACCGGCATGAGCTCTTTGGCGATGTTCGGCAGCAGTCCCATCGCGACGAACTCGGTGGCGCCGATTGCGAAACCGCCCAGGGCGAGCGAAAGGAGGGCAAAGCGACGCCGACGAACCGAGATTTGGGTCACGACGGGACGGAGGCGTCGATTGCCTTCTCGAGGCGCTCGATCTTGCCGTCGAGTTCGCCCGTGCGCCCGGGACGAATGTCGGCTTTCAACACGAGCGAGACCCGCGTGCCAAACGGTGCGACAGCGTCGGTCGCCTGCTTGACGACCGCCATCACCTCGTCCCACTCACCCTCGATCTCGGTGAACATCGACGACGTCCGGTTCGGCAGCCCGGACGCGCGCACGACGGTTACCGCCGCTGCGACAGCATCGTGGACGGAGCCATCGACGGCGGCCGCCGGGCCGCCCGAGGGAGAGACTGAGAAAGCGACGATCATGCGTCCATCCTCGCACCGTCGACGGGGTCGGCGGCGACCGATTCGTGGGCGGACGAGAAACGGGGTGCCGCCCGCCAGATGTCGATGGTTGCCACGGCGAGCAGACCGACGAGCAAGATGTTGCGAACGCTCACGAGCGCGACCATCCAGGGCTGCGCGAACACCAGGGAGTCGTAGAACCACGGGTAGAGAACCTGCGTCAGCCCCACGATCACGAGGGTGAGCACCGCGGGCAGCCGGAACGAACGAGCCCCGCGGCGGGCGGCGACAAGGCCAAGCAGCACGGGAACCGCGAGCCACGCCTCGTA
>JAODMX010000406.1 GCA_025464735.1 Frondihabitans sp.
TCTTGCCCTGCATGGAGAAGGTCCTGGGTCTCAGTACCGTCTCTTCTCCGACCGGCAGCTCGTACCAGGACATCGCGCGGAACGCGGGAGAGAGCTCCGCGCGCACGCTGTAGAACACGGGAACGTAGCTCTGATCGTCGCACCACTGGGCGAAGGCTTCGATGGTCCGGACGCTGTGTTCTGGCGCGCCGATCGGTTCGCCGATCGTGATCGCGATGTCGCCGACCAGACGGTAGGCCACGGCGGTGCTCCTGTCGCCAGCGAACCAGATCGAGTTGCCCTGCCAGGTCGACATGTAAGAGAGGTTCCCGGCAGAGCCTCTTTCGAGCAGCACTCGGATGGCGGCGCTCGCGTCTCGACGATCGCGGCCGGGCGGGACCCTCATCGCGCTGAGCACCGCGACCGCGACCAGGGTCCAGAAGATCCAGCCAATGTTCTCAAAGAGCACTCGGGCCAGTCCGCCCGTCGGGACCGAACCGATGTGGTCGATTCCGATGAATCCGACGGGGAGAAGATGTTCGAAACCCGAGACGAGCAAGCCGAGTGGCGAGACGGACGGAACGAACATGGCGGGCTCGAGGGCACCGACTACGGTATAGCCGCCCACGAGCAGAACTGCAGCGCTGCCGATCCAGACGACCAGACGTCGTCCGTGAGCGGGCGAGGTCGGAATGGCGAAGTGGGGGAGGAGGAGCAGGAGCATTGTTGCGATTCCCCACGGGATGAGAGCCGAGACGAGCGACAGAAGGACATGCAGTGCGATCAGACGGTCGTTCGGTCCCGTTCCGGACTGCGCGACGAGGACGGATGCTGCTGACGAGAGCCCCAGGACGACGTTAATCGCGATCGCGACCACGACCGCGAGGCGACGACCCCGCCTGATGAAGAACGCCGCGATCAGGAGTACGAGGAGGGGGAGGAGACCCACCGCGATGGTTCCCGGGGTGTGCAAGCCACCCAGGGCGAGCGATCTGGTGCAGTCGCCATAGGGGTTCAGGACGAAGTCGTTCCCGTGAGTCGCACTGCTGACCTGGCAGGCTCTGGAGAGTGCCTGTCTGGGGAAGGAATCACGGAACAGCGCTCCGAGCGAAACGAGGGGACCGACCGGGGTTGGACTGACGGCGGTCAAGAAAGGTCCCAAAGCGGAGATCGCGACGAGCGTGGAGACGAGGACCCGCGCTTCATGATGCGAGCTTCTCGCCCAGGTCGGTCGCGCGATCCGTCGGCCCGATCGGAGAAGGACGCCGAGGGCTAGCCCTGCTGCCGCAGCGATCAGCGTTGACACGCCGGAGAAACTGCCCTCGAAGAGGACGAAGGTGGCCGTCGCGGCGAACCCGAGCACTCGGATCCGGCGTCTCCACAGTGGGCCCGCGAATGCGCTGGCGGTCAGGATGGTTCCGACGGCCGGCGCGTAGAGGGGGACCGTCGCGACGCGATAGCTGAGCTGCGTCTGGTTGCCGAACAGTGCCATGACAGTGAACTGGATCACTGCCGCGGATCCGAGCGCGACAAGAGCTGTCACTGCATACGCCAGGAGCGTCCTCTTGAGGCCGATGCGCCGCTCGGAGACGCCGACGAGAAGAAGGGTGGCGGCGAGACCCAGGAAGAGTTCGATCGGATGATGCGCAACCAGGAACGTCACCGACGAATTTTCCGTGGCAGTCGACGGCCGCGGGAGGGACCCGGGATAACCCTGCCGCGCATGCGGGGGAGCCAGGAGTGACGTGGTGACGGAGACCACCACCAGCAGGATGCTGATGGCGACGCTGCCCGGTTGCTTCAGAACGAATCGGCGAACGGCTCCGGCAACGCGCCGAGTGTCAGCGAATCTGTTGACTCTGGTCAGTTGGAGGCTCATCAGCCAAGTACTCCGGCCTTGCTGAGGCCGAAGCGCGGGTAAAGCGAGGCGATCCCCCTCGCGAAGCCCTCCGTGGCCGTCGTCCAGTCATGTCCGGTGCCCGGCACGACATATCTCGCAACGGTGATCCCGGCTCCCTCGGCGAGACGCGAGACGACTGCTGAGTCGTGCGCGTACTTCGGGTCGTCCTGGCCGACTGCGAAGAAGCCGAACAGGTTCGAGTACCGCCCGTGCGCAGCCATGATCGACTGCGGCTTCGCCCTGTCGTAGGCCGCGGAACTCCCGTTGAATCCTTGCTGGATGGCGAGAGCGTCGGTTGCGAGCGTCGGATACTGCTCACCCGAAACGTCCACGAACGCCCCGAATGTGTCCGGGTGAGCGGTCGCGAACTGCAGCGAGCAGGTGCCGCCCTGTGAGAAGCCCCCGATTGCCCAGTCCTCCCGTGGTTTCTCAACCCGGAGGTGCTTCGTGATCCAGCTGGTCACGTCGTCGAGGATGTATGTGGCGCTGTTTCCGAGCGGGCCATCGATACACATGGGGTTGCCCTCGTTCGGGCCGAGTTGATCAGGAACAACCACGATCGGGGCGAGACCGTGATGCGCGGCCGCGAGGGCATTCATTGAGTCGGGTAGGTGGCCCGACTGGATGACGTTGGCGGGTGCTGCGGGCTGACCCGAGAGCAGGATGACCACGGGAAGCTTGGGCGGATCCGGAACCAGGGCGGCCGGGGGTAGATACACGAGCGCGTCGCGGGCAGCGAAATGCGAACGGAGACCGGGGATGTGGACCGCACCGACGGTTCCCTTCGAGGGCATACCGGCGGGCGGCTTCCAGACCTGGAAGAGCGCGTCTCCCGCCGTGTTGGTCCGCGGTGGCGGGGTGTGCTGCGCGGAGACGGAGGGAAGGACGAGTCGGGGAACCGAGTCCACTCCGAGCGCCTGATCCGATGTGACGAATTCGCCGGCGTCGCGATTGATTGCGAGGCCGCCGGCGAGCGCGAAGCCGGCAACCGCGATGACCGCGACGACCTTCCTCCACACGCGGGCCACGATGATGTTCACTACGACGAGACCGAGTCCGGCAACGACTGCGCCGACCCAGATCCGGTCGACCCACGTCGGGGAGACACCGAACTCGTTTTCAACGTCTCCGACATACCAGGGGATCAGCCCGCCGAGAGCTGAACCTCCGGCAACGACGGCGCCGACCAGCGGCCACCACTTTCGGGCCCCGAGCCGCTTCGGCTTGAGGAGGAGCGCCACAGCAAGGAGCGCGGCAACGGCGTAGACGGGCACGAGGATGTGATGCGCCGTGAGGGGAATGTTTCCCCACGCCGAGGCCGTGAGCGCAGCGAACAGCGCCATAGGTGTGTTTCCTTTCTCCGCGGGGCACGGCAGATCGCCGCCCGCCGCCCTTGTCGCCGGTCATGATCGACGGCCGGTCTGGGCGCGGACACGAGCCCCTCGTTGTGAAGGTAGCGCGACCAGGAGGGTGGGCGGATCAACCTGAGAGCCGACATCCGTGATACCTCAGGCGGAGTCGACCCGACGCCGAGAGGATGGTTCTGTCGGCTTTCCCCACGCGACCGGCTCGATAACTCCACAAGACGCCGCTCATCTTCGACGGGTCGTGCGAATTGTGGAGTTGCGCGGGTGGCGACGTCGACATCGGTCATTGGGGTCTCCTTCGTTGTGGGTACCCGGTCGAGAAGAGGAGGTCCAACCGTTCTCGGCTCGACGCGGTGACTCGGGTTGAGGCGAATCGGATGAGGTCGTTGTAGGTCACATCGGGTGGGAGAGAGGCGGCGGCGTGGCGTCGGATGATCGCGCGGGGACGCCCGGGTGCAGCCTCGTACAGGCTGCGCGGTCGCACGGGTGCCACCGCTGCCG
>JAODMX010000408.1 GCA_025464735.1 Frondihabitans sp.
CCGGCGAACCGGAGGAACTGGGCCCGGCGATGGTCTTCCTTGCCAGCGACGCGTCGAGCTTCATGACGGGATCTGTTCTCACCATCGATGGCGGCTACAGCGTGTTCTGACGCGCTGTGCGCCGCTCTGCCCGGTGGTGCGGCCCGGGCAACAGTAAAGTGACCGCATGATCGACATTGCCGAGGCCGAACTGCGCGAAGACCTCGAGGCCAGCCTGTACGTGCGCCGCTGGATCGACGAGGTCGCCGGTGCCGCGCCGTTCGCCGACTGGCCGGCGCTTCGCGAGGCCGCCTACGCCGCCGCCACCCCGCTCAGCCCCGTCGAGATCACCGAGGCTGTCGCGGCGCACCCGCGCATCGGGGAGAAGCCCGCCGGCACCGGTCGGGCCCACGCCTTCAGCGCCACAGAGCAACAGTCTCCTGACGCCTTCGACCAGCACCTGGCCGAAGCGCTTGCCGCAGGGAATGCCGCCTACGAGAACCGTTTCGGCCGCGTGTTCCTGATCCGGGCCGCGGGCCGCTCACGCGCCGAGATCGTCGCGGAACTCGAGCGACGCCTGACGCTCGATGATGAGACCGAACTGACCATCGTGGGGGAGGAGCTTCGAGACATCGCTCTGCTGCGCCTCGAGAAGCTCTTCGGAGGCACCTCGTGAGCCACGTCACGACGCATGTACTCGACTCGAGCGTCGGTAAGCCCGCTGTCGGGGTCGGGGTCGAGCTGCAGGATCCTGCGGGTCACCTCCTCGCCACAGGCAGAACGAATGCAGACGGTCGCGTCGCCTCCCTCGGGCCGGACGCCCTCGAGCCCGGGCCCTACCGCCTGGTGTTCGACACGCTCTCGTACTTCGCGGCGACGGCGACGCCGAACTTCTATCCGTCGGTCACGATCGACTTCGTCGTCTCGGGCCCGGAGCATTACCACGTGCCGCTGCTCCTCAGTCCGTTCGCGTACTCGACGTATCGCGGGAGCTAAGCTGCACCAACCCGACATTTGTCGGTGCGCGCGAGTCGAACGGAGGCTCTCTGTCGGTTCCCCGTGGCGCGCAGATCTCCGAGAATGGGCATGGGCACGACGACGTGTCTCGAAGTGGAGTTGAAATGACGACCATCGTCCGGCCTCCGTATGACCCCGAACTTCAGGCAGCGCTGGAGCTGATGCCCGCAATGCCGGCGATCACGACGGAGATGCTTCCCGCCGCTCGGGCGAGCCTGGTTGCGCCGCCCATCGAATCCGTCATCGCCGATCGACCGATCACGTACACGGACTATGTCGTCCCCGGGTACGACGGTGGCGAGATCGTCGTCTCCGTGCTCAAGAGGGCCGACCACACTCGGGCCGACGGGGCCGCCGTGTTCTTCATCCATGGCGGCGGCATGATCGTGGGTGACCGCTGGATCGGTGCGGAGGCCCTCGTGAACTGGGTCGAAAAGTACGACGTCGTGGCAGCGACGGTCGAATATCGTCTTGCGCCCGAGTTTCCCGATCCGGTGCCCGTGGAGGACTGCTACGCGGGCCTCACCTGGTTCGCCGAGCACAGTGACGCACTCGGGTTTCGGTCGTCACGCATCCTGATCACCGGCGGAAGTGCGGGCGGTGGACTGGCGGCCGGGGTCGGCCTCCTCGCCCGTGATCGGAGCGGACCGCATCTCGCGGCGCAGGTCCTCGACTGTCCCATGCTCGACGATCGCGACGAAACGCTTTCCACGAGGCAGTTCTCCGGCATCGGGATCTGGGACAGAGAAGCCAACGTCTTCGGCTGGTCGAGTCTCTTGGGCGATCGAGTCGCCACCGACGCCGTGTCGATCTATGCCGCCCCCGCTCGCGCGACGGACCTCGGCGGGCTGCCGCCGACCTTTCTCGACGTGGGGAGTGCGGAGGTGTTCCGCGACGAAACCATCGCCTACGCCCAGAAGATCTGGGCGGCGGGCGGGCAGGCTGAGCTCCATGTCTGGGCTGGCGGTTTCCACGGCTACGAGGTCGTGACCACGGCAGCCGTGTCGCGCACCACTCTCGAGACCCGCGAGGCGTGGGTGAGTCGCTACCTGGCCGAGTGATCCACTCGACACCATCGATCGGGTGTCTCCTCTGGGGGCAGAATGGTGCCAGGAGGACCGATGAAGGAGCTGGTCGGCAAGCTGACGGCGCTGGATCCCGAAGCCGGGGACGTGCTCAAGGTCGTCACCTACTTCGACACGCTCATGGACGGGCGCGTGAGTGTCGAGACGCTCCTGCGAGGCGCCGCCACCCTTTCCGGCGTGCCGGTCGGCTATCGAAGCGGGTCGACGTCGACGTCGACTTCGATCCGAGTCCTGGCCGACGGCAGGCGCGAGGACGGCGCGGATCCGGCATCCTTCCCAAGCGCCGCCGCCGGGGCCGGAGCTGTGGTCTGGCTCGAGCGGGTCGGTGCGGAGCATGCCAACGATGCGATGATCCGGGAGCGTCTGGCGATGGCGATCGCGCAGTCCGCGGCGGGCCGTCTGGAGCAGTCTCCTGAACGTCGCGCGGTCGAGTTGCTCCTCACGTCTCCGCTCGAAAGCTCGCAGCGGCTTGCCGCCGAAGCTCGCCTGCAACTGGATCCGTTGGCACCCGTTCGAGCGGTGGCGCTGCCGAGCCGCGCGGCCCGCGGCGGGAGCTTTCCTTCGACGATCCTCGCCACACCGTGGGGGCTTGTTCGAGGCGGAATCACGCGGGCCGATGCCGACGGGCTGACCGGTCGAGCAGGGATCGGTGTGGCCGGAAAAGTATCGGAACTGGCCGCGTCGTGGCGAACAGCGTTGGTCGCCCTGGCGCTCTCGGACGAAGCGAACGAGACGTCCCACGCGGACGACCTGGGTTCGCTCGTGTCCCTCGCGAACCTCATCAACGACGCAGCGGAGCCTCCCGCTGATCTGACTGCACTGGAGAAAGCGTTCGCGCACTCGTGGTCGCTGGCCGCTCTCCAAGCCCTCGTCAACGGTGAGAGCGTCCGCGGCGTCGCGGCGGCTGCTGGGCTCCATCACTCGTCGATCCACGCGAAGCTCCCCGAACTGTCCAGGCTGCTCGGATACGACCCTCTCGCCCCGCTCGGTCGCACGCGGCTTTTCGCCGCCCTCCTGCTCCGCCGAGTCGCCCAGGCGCGCTTCGACGCGTTCTAACGTGGGCCGGATCCGTAGCCGAACAGTTCATCCCGAGTTAACGAGCGACGCGTACGGTCCCCTCCAAACCTGCTCCCGCGTTGCCGCGGAAGCCCTTACGAGGTCTGGAGACACCTGGTATGAGCGTTCTCGTCGTGGTGCTGATGGTCATCGCCATCGCCCTGATATTTGACTTCACCAACGGTTTTCATGACACGGCGAACGCCATGGCGACGTCCGTCGCGACGGGTGCGCTGAAGCCTCGGGTGGCGGTCTTGATCTCGGCCGTTCTCAATCTTGTCGGGGCCTTCCTCTCCACTCAGGTGGCCAAAACCGTGTCATCGGGCATCCTCAACGAGAACGCCAAGGGCATTCCCCACATCACACCAACGCTCATCTTCGCCGGTCTTGTCGGTGCAGTGCTCTGGAACCTCGGGACCTGGTGGCTCGGACTCCCGTCGAGCTCCACCCACGCGTTGTTCGGCGGCCTGATCGGTGCCGCCCTCATCGGATCCGGACTCAGCGCCGTCGATTTCAGCGGCGTCGTCTCGAAGATCGTGCTCCCCGCGGTCCTCTCGCCCTTCATTGCCGGAGGCGTCGCGCTTCTCGCGACCTACGCCGCGTACAAGGTCACCAAGCTCGCCGAGGTGCACGGCGCGCGCCGCGGCTTCCGGCACGCCCAGACCGTGTCTGCGTCTCTCGTCTCCCTCGCCCATGGCACCAACGACGCGCAGAAGACAATGGGTGTGGTGACCCTGACCCTGATCGTCAGCGGTTACCAGGCGGCGAACACCGGCCCCCAGATCTGGGTGATCCTGATCTGCGGCCTCGCGATCGGCACCGGCACGTACACGGGCGGCTGGCGGATCATGCGCACCGTCGGTAAGAACATCACCGACGTGGAGTCGCCTCAGGGGTTCGCCGCCGAGACCAGCTCGGCTGCCACGATCCTGATCTCCTCCAATCTTGGCTTCCCCCTGTCGACGACGCAGATCACCTCGGGTGCCGTCGTCGGAGCGGGCCTCGGCAAGCGACTGGCATCGGTCCATTGGAATACGGTCAGCAAGATCGCCGTCGGATGGGTGGTGACGCTGCCGGCCGCGGCACTCACGGGAGGTGTTGCCGCCTGGCTCGCCGGCACGGGTCCAGTCGGGCTCGTCGTTGTCGTCGTCCTCGCGATCGGCGGCGGCGCGACCTTCGTCTTCCTGGCTCGACGCCACCCCGTCAGCCGCGACAACGTCAATGACGACGCCCCGACCGCGTCCGGTCGGCCGGTCGTCGCCGCTACCGCTTCCGTCTCCCTGGAGGGCTGATCATGAGCACCGTACTTCTCGCAGCAGCTGCACCGGCCACCCCGGGTACGGGGGAGTTCCTGGGCGTCGACTGGTCATCGATCGCCTTCGTCTGCATCGTGACCCTGATCGCCACCGTAGCCATCGTGACGATTTTCTCCGTCGGGCTCCGGCTGCTCTCGCTGGGATCGGCGGACGACGCGGGGGCCGGCGTGATCAGCGCTCGACCCGTCGGAGCCACGCTTCTCGGGTATCTCTGCGTCGGGGTGAGTGGGCTGGCCGTGCTCTACGGCATCTACCTCGTCGTGCCCCTTTTTCACACCTGAGCGCGCGACGAGTGTCCCCATTCTGCGGTCTGCAGGCGATGGAGGCAGCCGATCGTGGACACTCGAGGGCACGAGGAGCCGCAGCCTTAGGGGGAGCGCCGTTCGATGAGCACGGTGTCGCGCCACTTGCCAGCCGAGGGGCCGTAGGTCATGAGCGCGATTCGTTCGCGCGTTCCGATTTGGCGGAAACCGTGCGCGGCGTGAAGGGCTGCCGACGCGGTGTTCTCGGGGAAGATCGCCGACTGGATGGTCCAGATGCGGGCCGCCTCGGTGGCGTCGATCAGGGCGTCCAGGAGCTGGTGACCGATTCCGGATCCGCGGGCGGCGTCGGCGACGTAGACGGAGTGCTCCACGACTCCCCGGTAGACGGCGCGGGATGAGACTCGGGCCGCCGCAACCCAGCCGACGACCGAACCCGCGCCGTCGACAGCGACGAGTCGGCCGGGCGTAATCTTCTGCGCGTCGAAGTCCTCCCAGCTGGGAGGGTCCGCCTCGAACGTCGCATTGCCGGTGGCGATGCCCTCCCGGTAAATCCGCTCGACCGACGGCCAATCGTCGGACGTCAGTTGGCGGATCGTCGCGGCAGTCATGCGCCAATTCTGCCAGCCGGGGTACTTAGGTGGTGCGACTGACGCAGCCGGGTTCACCGGCTTGGAGCACGCGAGACACATCGACCGCCTGCGTGTTCTCACTTCGGCATCACACGCGTCCAGACCGGGCTGCGCCCCTTCTGCCACTAGCGCGTGAAGGCGGCCGTCATCAGACTGCCGCGCGGTCGTCCAGGGCGCGTCGGCGGAGCGGCGCACGGAGGATGGCCGGCGCCCGATAGGCCATGTCCAGCGTGCCGACGTCGGTTCCGGGAGTGACGACGCCATCGATCTGATCGAGGATCTCGTCGGTCAGGACCACCTCGGATCCGGCGAGGAGATCGTCCAGCTGCTCCATTGTGCGTGGGCCAGCGATCGCCGAAGTGACGCCCGGGTGCGTGATCACGAACGCCATCGCCAGGTGCGTTAACTTCAGGCCCGCTTGCTCTGCGATCGGAATGATCTGTTCGACAGCGTCGACTCGGCGCTCGTCGCTCAAATGCGTGAACCGGGTGGCGCGACGGAGATCGGTCGGCGCGCCTTTCCGGACTCGGCCGGTGAGCAGGCCTTGCGCAAGCGGGCTCCAGATGAGCGTGCCCATGCCGTAGCGCTCGGCGACCGGCAGGACCTCGTTCTCAATTCCGCGATTGAGGATTGAGTAGTTCGGCTGCTCGGTGCGGAATCGCTCGAGGCCGCGGCGCTCGGAGATCCACTGAGCCTCGACGAGGTCCGAGGCGGGCATCGAGGATGTACCGATAGCGCGGACCTTGCCGCTGCGGACGAGGTCGGTGAGTGCCGAGAGGCTCTCCTCGAGATCGGTCGAGGGGTCCGGGCGATGGAGCTGGTAAAGGTCGATGTAGTCCGTGTTCAGGCGGCGCAGCGAGGCTTCGACCGCGCTGATGATGTAGCGGCGCGACGCCCCCTGCTGGTTCGGATCGTCGCTCATCGGCAGACCGAGTTTGGTCGCGAGGACGACCGTGTCGCGGCGCCCTTCGAGGGCTTTCGCAACGATCTCTTCGGACTCGCCGTGGGAGTACATGTCAGCCGTATCGATGAAGTTGATACCGGCGTCCAGGGCTTTGTGGATCATGCGGATCGAGTCGTCGTGGTCGGGATTGCCCAGACGACCGAACATCATGGCGCCGAGCGCGTAGGGGCTGACCTTGATACCGGTGCGGCCGAGGGTGCGGTACTGCATTGGAGTGACTCCTTTCGGCGCCGCTTCCGGTGCCGTAAGATCGATGAAGTGGGACAATGTCCCGGTACTTTCACGATATGGGACAATGTCCCGTTTGGCAAGGAGTGTGTCGTGGCCCGAGTCGACGCGCAGCGAAATCTCGATGCGCTCCTTGTCGCTGCCAAGGAGGAGTTCGCGCTCCACGGGGTCGAAGTGAACGTCCGCGCGATTGCGGCGCGTGCGGGGGTGGGGACGGCCACCCTGTATCGGCATTTCCCCCTTCGGTCCGACCTCATCTCGGCGGTCTTTCGTCGGGAGATCGACGCCTGCGCGGCCGAAGCGGCCCCGCTGACTGCGGCTCATGAGCCCGATGTGGCGCTCCGACTCTGGCTCCAGCGGTACACGCAGTTCGTCGCCACGAAACAGGGGCTGGCCGCCGCCTTGCACTCCGGAGACCCGGCATTCAGCACGCTCCCCGTGTATTTCGCCGAGCATGTCGGGCCGGTCCTCAGTGGTCTTCTCGCCGATGCGCAGCGGGCCGGATCCGCGCGCCACGATGTCGACCCGCTCGATGTCCTGGGCGCTGTCGCCAACCTTTGCATCCCGCCGCCAGGGACGACCGATTCGGCCCGCGCCTACAAGATGGTCGCCGTCTTCACGGATGGCCTGCTTGCTGCGGCTCCCGAGTCAAAGGCCTCGATGTGAAGCGTTGGATCCCGGCAGTCGCCAGTTTCGGCGGGACCTTCGGCGACACTCCCATCAGAACACCTGTCGATTTTCCGCCGCGAGCGATCCGTCGGTACCGCGAAGAACACCCCGGGGCGACTATCACCGACGCGATCGCTGCCTTGCAGAAGTGAGCGTCGGCGGCGCTTAGCGCGGCGCGTCGTAGACGAGCGAGTAACGCCAGAACAACCTGCGCCGGATCCTGGATCCCGGAAGGACGCGAGCGCTCGCCGTCACGATCTCGGTGAGGGTCTCCGGAGCGGGCACGGTGGGGGCCGTCATCTCGGCGGGGCGTGACTGCGCCCGGTGCCGTGGTGAAGCACCGTGCGCGGATCCGTCATGGCTCCGTCACGCCTCCGGGAACTCTTCCGGGTGCTCCACCGCGTACCTTGGCCCGGCGTCCCCGCGGCGGAGGCGGCGTCGCACGGCGACCAGCCACCACAGGCCGGCTACCACGAGGATGCCGAGGAAGACCCACCCGTTCCCGGCGAACTGCGGCAGCGCGATCAGGGCGAACTCCACGATGACGAAGACGATGATTCCGATGATGTAGACGGGCATCCTTGCGCGACCGAGATCGAACGTGCCCGTCTCCGGCTGCGGAATTGTCCCTCGTCGGTGACCGACTATGAGTCCGGCGGTTTGGAGGACGTAGACCCCGAAGAACGCCAGGCTCGCGATGTTGAGGAAGTAGATGAACGCGCTCGCATTGAACAGTGCGGAGAGGCAGAGCAGAATCGCGACCGCACCCAGGGTGAAGACCGCGTTGGCGGGCGTCTTGTGCCGCGGCGACACATGGCGCAGGGTCCGCGAGAACGGAAGCATGTTGTCCCGCGACATCGAGTAGGTCAGACGGGTGGCGACCAGCATGTTCGCGAGGAGGCAAACGAGGATGTTCGTGAGTGCGACGGCCACCAGGATTCGGGAGAAGACCGGGCCGGCTTGTTCGCGGATGATCTCGGCGATCGGAGCTGCCGTCGCCGCGTTGACCGCGTGCGGGTCACGAATTGCGAGGACGTACACGAGGTACATCAGTAGCTCGATGACGCTCGACACGGCGAGCGCCATGAACATCGTTCGGGGGATGACTCGGCGGGCGCCCTTGGTCTCCTCCGCTACGTCGGCGCTCGCCTCGACGCCGATCAGGCCGAAGAACGGCCCGAGGGCGGCGGCGAACCATGCGAGGGCGTAGGGGGTACCGCCCGACGACGTCCCGCCCGTGAAGAGTGTGGAAAGGGGCTGGTGATTGCTCGGTACGAGGAAGGCGATGACACCGACGATAATCGTTGCCGCGACGGTGACGACGAGCTCGAGACTGACGCCGATGTTGTTGATCAGCGTGGTGAGGCGAATGCCGAACGCGTTGATCAGCATGCACACGATGATGACCGCGACGGTGAGGAAGATGTGCGCCTGATTGCTCTCGTTCCACCCGAACAGCGTTCCGAAGTAACCGGCGAAGGTGTATGCGACGCCCACCATTCCGCTGATCCAGCCGATGAGTGCGACCGACCCCGTGAACCAGCCCAGGTGAGAGCCGTTGATTCTGCTGGTCCACTGGTACGCGTACCCCGCCAGCGGGATCTTCGCAGCTAGGTCGGCCGCGATGAGTGCCCAGACGAAGAAGACGCCGACGGCGAGGAACAGGGTCCAGACGAACGGCGATCCCGCGGTGAAATAGCCGGCGCCGAAGCTGGAGAATACTGCGGTGGTTGCGCTGATCGCCGAGAATCCGATCGCAAACGATGCCCATTTGCCGACCGATCGGTCGAGCCTCTGCTTGTAGCCGAACTCGGCGAGGCGGGTGTTCTCATCGGCGTTGCTGTCCGGCGGCGGGACCAGAGGAGCGCCGGAGAAGGAAGCCGTTGCACGGTCATTGCTCATTGTCTCGAACTCCTGGGTTGCGGGGCATTGCCCGTCGTTGGGCGGAACTAAGTGACGCCCACTAAAGACGACGGTCGCGGCTATGGGGAAGTTTCGAAGTCTTATCGAGTGATAAGCAGCGGATATCAGCCAACTGATAATGCCTGCTTATTAGTTCATCAGAGGTCGAAACTTCCGCTCACGCGGCACCCCGGACAGGCTGATCGTCATCACGACCTCACGATGGAGAGAAAACGATGGCCAGTCAGCGCCGAACGATCACGCTCGAGACTCCCGCCCGGCAGGAGTTCTTCGACGTCACGCCGCAGTTGGAGGATTTCATCGGATCCAGCGGCATCGTTGACGGGATCGTGGTCGCCTACTCGCAGCACACGAGTTGCTGCATCCTCCTCCAGGAAGAGTCCGAGGATAAGACCTACTACGGCACGCAACTCCTTCTTCAGGACACCCTGAACGTCTTGGCCAAGATCGTTCCGCCCACGCGGCATGAGGGTCAGTATCTTCACCCGGGGCCGATCCACATTCGCAATGCTGCCGAACTCCGCGGCGAGTTGCCCGAGTGGGGTCTCAACACCGACGGGCACATCATCTCGTCGATCCTGGGGCGGTCGGAGGTCATTCCCGTCGCAGACGGTCACGCCGTGCTCGGTGAGTTCGGCCGCGTCTATTTCGGTGATCTCGACTCGGTCCGTGCGCGGACACGGACCGTGCAGTTCCAGCTCATCGGCGACTGACCGTGCTGGTCTACGCGGTCGACGTGGGAACCACCAACGTGAAGGTCGTTCTCTACGACGACCGACTGCGCCGCCTCGCAACCGCGTCCGAACGAGCGATCTACACTCGCGGCGGCAGTCATGTCGAATTCGATCCGGTCGCGCTATTCGACGTGATCGTCGGCCTTATCCGCCAGTGCGCCAGCGGCATTCAGGGCACCTCGGATCATGAGGCGGTGATCGCCCTTTCGGGCCAGGCCGAGTCGCTCGTTCTGACCGACGACGACGGTGTTCCCGTTCGACCGGGGTTGTCGTGGCTGGACGAGCGAGCGACTCAGGAAGCGGTCGAGCTGACCGAGCACTTCGACAACGATCAGGCGTTCGCGATCACCGGAGAACCGTTCCCGTCGCCGACCTGGCCTGCCGCTAAATTGCGCTGGTTGCGCCGGCATGAACCGACGACTCTCGCGGAGGCGCGCCACATCCTGATGGTCAAGGACGATCTGGTGCGACGATTCACAGGCGAGCCGTTCGGCGAAGCCACCACCCGGGGATTCACCTATTTCTGGAACGTGATCAAAGGAACCTACTGGGACGAGATGCTCGCGTTCTGCGGCGTTCCCGACGACTCGCTTCCCGCGGTGGTGGCGCCAGGGGCCGATCTTGGATCCGTGTCGCGAGAGGTCAGCGACCGGTTGCCGGCGGCGCGCGGGTACCGGGTCAACGCTGGCGCACTCGACCACTTCGCCGCCATGGTGGGGACGGGCTCCTACCGGGCCGGAATCGTCAGCGAATCGGCGGGGACCGTGCTGTCGCTCTCGATGCTGACCAGCGACTGGGGCTTCGATTCGCAGCGAAAAGTTTCGTTCCATTCGGGCCTTGGCGCGGGGGACACGATCGTTTTCAACGGCGCGGACAGCGGCGGTGTCGTCCTGGAGTGGTTCCGGCAGGAGGGTCTCGCCGGTATGGGCTTCGAAGAGCTCGAAGAGCGGCTCGGTGCCCGCTCGCTCCGGGACGCACCGATGTTCCTGCCCTACCTGACCGGGGTCAATCCGCCCGACTACTTCACGGAGGCGCGGGGTGCGTTCCTTGGTCTGGACCTCGGACACGACCGGATCGATATGGCTTACGCGGTCGAGGAGGGCGTCGCCCACCTGCTCCGACGCAACGTCGACTACCTGGCCCCGGAGTCGGCGCGCGAGATCGTTTCGACGGGCGGCGGAGCGGCTTCCCCGTTCTGGAACCAACTGAAAGCAGATGTCTGCGGCGTCGAGGTCCTAGTGCCCGACGAACACGAGGCCACCTGCCGCGGAGCCGCGGTCCTCGCGCTCGTCGCCGCCGGCGCCCTCGATCACATCGACCAGGCGACCGAACTTCACCAGCCGTCGACAGCGCGATACCGCCCGCACCACTCTCACGCTCGAGATGAGCGGTACCGGCTTTTCGAGGACTACCAGGAGCGCCTCTTCCGAGGCTGAACACGACGGAGAGAACACATGATGCTGAGCTGCTCGTCCCCGATGGTTCCGGGGACAACTCTTACCGAGAAGGCCGAACTGCTCGGGCAGTGGGGCTACGACGCCATCGCTGTCTTCCAGCCGCTCGAGACCTGGAACGACGGCGCCCTGCGGGAACTGCGCTCGCTGAATGATCGAACGGGGGTGCGGCCGGTCGAGTTCGTCCTCATGGACGACACCTACGGCAACGCCATGGCAAGTGATCCTGACCTTCGGGGCCGATGCCGAGCCATGTACCGGGAAGCCGCCCGGGTGTGCGCGGAAATCGGCGCAGTGACGGAGATCGAGTTCCAGTACGGGGTGCAGGATCCGTTGCCCCTCTTCGAACCGTTCCAGCAGCTCGACGAGGAGCAGACGACCGACTTCATCGAGTTCTACCGCGAGCAGCTCGACATCGTCGCCGGTACTGCCGGTCGTGTTCTGCTGGAGCCGATCAACCGCTACGAGAGCCGTTACCTCAATCGCGTGGCGGACAACCTTGAAATCGTGGATGCGGTGGCGCACCCCAACGCGGGCCTCCTGCCTGACATCTTCCATATGTCGATCGAGGAGGCCGACCTTCCGGCCGCCCTCCGTGCAGCCGGTTCTCGGATCGCCCACGTGCACCTCGGCGACAACAATCGTCTTCTCCCCGGCTACGGTCATCTGCCGTGGCCCGCGATCTTCGAGGCGCTTCGCGACGTCGGCTACGACGGGTATCTCAACCTCGAGTGCTCCACCTCGGGCGACCCGGCTGAGACGCTGCCCGCGACCGCGTCGACCCTTCGAAAGCTGAGCGCCGC
>JAODMX010000419.1 GCA_025464735.1 Frondihabitans sp.
GCCGAGCGGGTTCGACGGCGAGTTGACGATGATCGCTCTCGTGCGCTCGGTGACGGCGTTCGCGAGCTCTTCGAAGTCGGGCAGGAAGTCGTTCTCCGGCAGGAGGGGATAGGACACCGGGTGGGCGTCCATCATTCGCGCGTTCATCGTGAACGTCGTGTACCCCGGATCCGGGACAAGGATCTCGTCTCCCGCCCCCAAAAGAAGCCCCATCACCTGATGCAGGGCCTGCGTCGCCCCCACGGTGACCCAGACCTGCTCGACGTCGACGTGGACGTTATTCTCTCGCGCGAGCTTCGCCACGAGCGCCTCCCGAAGCGGAGTGATGCCGCCGTTCGGCGTGTACCCCGTCCGGTCGTCGGCCCACGCCTCGCGGGCGGCCTCGATGATGTGGCGCGCCACCGGGACGTCAGGTTCGCCGACGACCAGCATGGTGACGTCATCGAGCTTCATGGCGATCTCGAAGACGCGACGAATTCCGGATCCGGGGACCGAGGCCATGTGAGGAGCGAGCGAGGGCATGCGAGGACCGTACTACGCGTGTGTCACGAGCATGTTGCGGCCCGCGGCCACGGCAGGGACGCGCGGGGCGTGCTGATTGAGACTGGGGCGCTCCCCTGGTAACGTTGACTCTTGGCTTCCGCTGCCGCTACCCCGCTGCGCAGCGAAATGCAGCCGAGTTCGCTTCGGCGACTGTGCTCTCCCTCTAAGGGCCCGGTCGGCTGCGTGCACAGTTTCACACTCGGGTGGGGTTCCGCCGGAGTGTCATCGCTTCAAGACAGAGAAGGTTCAACCAAGTGGCAAACATTAAGTCGCAGATCAAGCGCATCGGCACCAACAAGAAGGCGCAGGAGCGCAACAAGGCCGTCAAGAGCGAGCTCAAGACCGCCATCCGCTCCACCCACGCCGCCATCACGGCCGGAGACAAGGTCGCCGCCGGCGCCGCGCTCCTCGTCGCGAGCAAGAAGCTCGACAAGGCTGTCAGCAAGGGTGTCATCCACCAGAACCAGGCTGCCAACCGCAAGTCGTCGATCTCCAAGCAGGTCAGCGCCCTCTAGGCTCAACGCGCTCTGAGCTTGTCCGAAGGCCCCACCTCCCCCGGAGGTGGGGCCTTCGTCGTGCCGCGGCACGCACGGCAGGAGCCATCCGTCGACACTCCTGAGTCACGGCGTCGACGCCGGACCAGGACGCCGGACCGCCCCGGTTCGGGAGGACTTTGCGACGCACGCTCCTCCCGGGCGGGCGGGCCTGGCCACGTTTCCGCCCGTGAACGCGAGGTCGCCGAGAACGGTCCTCCTCGCAGGGCCGCCGTTCCTCCAGGGAGGGGACGACGCCGACCAGCCATCAGCGCACGCCACCCCGCGCGCTGATCAGCGTGACCATGCGCTCGAGCGCGTAGACCGGGTCACGTTCGGCACCCTTCACGGCGGCGTCGGTCGTCGCGAGGAGGTCGATCGAGTTGCCGAGCCCTTCGTCGGTCCAGCCCTGGAGATCGCGCCTGGCGCGATCGACCTGCCACGGCGCCAGCCCGAACTGGGATGCGAGTTGGCCGGAGCCGCCACGCGCACCACTGATCTTCGCCATGGTGCGCAGCTTGCTCGCGAAGGCGGCCACGATCGGCACCGGGTCGGCGCCCGATGCGAGCGCGTGGCGCAGGAGGATCAGGGCTTCGCCCTGCCGACCGGCGATCGCGGCGTCCGCAACCTTGAAGGCGTTCGTCTCGACACGACCGGAGTAATACTTTTCGACTGTCGCCTCGGTGATCTCCGTGGCGGAGTCGGCGAGAAGCTGCTGGCACGCAGACGCCAGCTCGGAGAGGTCGTCCTGGAAGGCCTGGACGAGTGCCCGCAGGGCACCGGCGCTGATCCGTCGCCCCTCCGAGGAGAACTCGGCGGCGGCGAAATCGAGCTTCTCTGAGTCTTTCTTGAGCTCCGCGCACACGACCTCGATGCCGGACCCCGTGCCGGCCCGAATCGCGTCGAGGAGCTTCTTGCCTCGAACCCCGCCGCCGTGCCGCAGCACGACGTAGGTGTCGGCTGCGGGGGCGTCGAGGTACGAAACAGCCTCTGTGAGGAAGGCGTCGGTGCATTTCTCGACGTTGGAAACTCTGATGAGCCGCGGCTCGGCGAAGAGTGACGGGCTCGCGAGACTGATGAGCTCACCCGGCGCGTAGTGATCAGCCTCCAGATCGTTGATCTCGAGGCTCGGGTCTTCGGCGACGAGCTGATCTCGGAGCTGCCTGACCGCACGGTCGGCCAAGAACTGCTCCGGCCCGGAGACGAGGATCACGGGTGCTGGCCTGATGCGATGCCACGACACCTGGTCGATGGCCGCCTTCTTCGCGGGAGCCGTCTTGCCAGCCACGATCCTCCTCCGGCGGCCCTTGTTGTCGGCCGAACGCCATCAAGCCTAGGGGCAGCCGCCGACAGTCGTTCGCCGCCCGACCAGACCTCGATGCTGCCGTCACGACCTTCGGCTAGGGCGACTGTGCCGTCGAGATCGGATCGTTCGACTCGGGATCCGGTGCGGGCGAGAAGCGCCAGCGTCTCACTTGTCGGGTGACCATACTGATTGTCTCGGCCGACGCCGATGAGCGCGATTCGTGCCGACAGGGCGTCATAGAGCGCGGCGCTCTGGTCTCGCGAGCCGTGATGCGACACCTTGACGATGTCCACCGGACCGGGGTCGCCTCGGCCGAGGAGACGCTGCTGCTCGCGCTCCCCAAGATCGCCGAGCAACACCCCACTCAGGCAGCCGTCCACGCAACCGGCGCGTGGCGTTACCCGCAGCACGACGCTCGCCTCATTGCCCGACTCCTGGCCCACCGGCGGCCACAGGACAGCGAGATCGAGCTTGCCGAGGCCGAACATCGCGCCGGGGGCCGCCACCGTGACCTCGGATCCTGCGCCCTGGAAGGTCTCGACCAATCGCTCGTCGCTCGCCTCACCGATGGGGCCGACGAGGAGGCGTCGCGCTCGACCCGCGAGACCGGCAGCCGCGCCGACATGGTCTCGGTCGAAATGTGTCAAGACGAGGAGGTCGAGAGTGCCGACCCCGGCGAGATCGAGACACGCCTCGAGCAGGCGCGGGTCGTCGCCCGTGTCAATGAGCGCCACGGTTCTTTCGGAACGCACAAGGACAGCGTCACCCTGCCCGACATCGCACTGCACGTACTGCCACGACGTGGGGAACGCAATGATGCGCCCCACCTCGCGCCCCGTCACGACGCTGGTGACAGGCACTGCGACGGCCAGCAGGGCAACGACTGCGATCCGACGACTCCGCCGGAACGGCATCGTCAGGACAACGGCTGCGACCAGGACGACGAGCAAACATGCCAGTCCGAGGCCCGCCGGGTCGGCGCGCCAGGGCACGCTGGTGACGGGCAGCCCGCTAGCAAAATGCGCCACTGCTGCGATCCACGCCGACGGGACCCAGGCGGCGCCCGCGATGATCCGGGCGCCGCCGGGCCAGACGACCCCGATCAGGCACGAGGTAAGACCGAGGATCGTCGCCACCGGTGCTGCCGGCTCCGCGAGGAGATTCGCGACGACGCTGTGCACCGGGATTCCCGGATCGAGCGTCAGCAGGAGAGGCTGGCAGGCGAGCTGGGCCGAGAGCGGCACAGCGATCAAAAGTGCCAACGGTTCGGGCAGGATCCGGGTGAGCAGCCTCGTGATCGGTGCGACCAGCAGCACGAGACCCGTCGTCGCCAGAACGGAGAGCGCGAAACCGTAGTCGCGGGCGTTCCAGGGATCACTCACGAGAAGGACGACGACGGCGAGCGACACGACCGGGAGCCCGTGCACGGGTCGACCCACCGCGTGCAGCACGAGCACGATGCCCGCCATGACCGCGGCCCGGAGAACGCTCGGCTCGGGGGTCACCAGCACGACGAAACCGATCAGGGCACCCACAGCAAGCAGGATCCGGAGGGCCCGACGCAGACGCACCGCACCTCCCACAAGCAGCACGAGAGCCACCACGACGGCACAGTTGGCACCCGAGACGGCCGTGAGGTGACTGAGGCCGCTGGCCTTGAGCGCGACATCGAGGGGCTCCGGCACGCGCGAGGTGTCTCCGATGCTGAGGCCGGGGAGCAGCGCACCGCCGTCTCCCGGCAGTGCTTCGGAGGTCGTGCGGAAGCCCGCGCGCAGCGCGGCAGCCCAGCCGGCAGCGCCCGTGGCAGGAGTCGTCACGGTCACGTCACCGTCGGGTCGCGCGAAGAACACGAGGGAACCGCCGGGAGGTGCCTGGCTGAGACTCCCGCGGAAGTGCACCGTATCGCCCGAGTCCGGAACCCTGCCGGCAAACGTCGCTCCGGTCACGTACGTCGGTGCGGAGGCCGCGATCATCGGGCCACCGACCGGTGTCACACTCGTGAGAGTGATCGGTAGTTGCCCGCGGGCTGCGTCCGCCGGCGCGGTGGCCACCGCCGTGATGTCGAGAGGGCTCCCCCGGGAGGCAGCGCTTGCGAGGGGAACGGGCACTCGACTGGGCAGTTGGACAACCGCCACCGCTGTCACGAGCGACACCAGCGCGAGGGAAAGGGCGATGACCGCGAGCAGAGAGGAGAACCCCCGCAGCTCGCCCCGGCCAGATGGACTCCGGAGCGCGATGAGGGCTCCGACCCCGAGGCTGACTCCGGCCGCACAACCGGCGGTCGCTGCGACGAGCGGCAGAACATCAGGCCGAGTCAGGGTGACGACGAGACTCGTCCAGGCCACTGCTGCAGGGATCGCCAGCCTGACATCGATCACCGAACGACGACCTGCTCGCGGAACCCTTCGAGTTTCTTCGCGCCGATTCCCCGGACGTCCAAGAGGTCGTCCACGACCTCGAACCGACCGTGCTCCGTTCGCCAGTCGATGATGGCTGCAGCCGTCGCCGGCCCGACGCCTGACAGGGCTTCCAAAGCGCCAGCATCGGCGGTATTGAGGTCAACGACGGCCTCACTGGCGTGGTCTTCACCGGCAGTTCCTCCGCCGACGGCCTGGGCCGCGGGCGGACTCTCTCCCACCGCCGGCACGACGATCTGCTCACCGTCGGTGACGAGGCGCGCAAGGTTGACGGCTCCCTGGTCGGCCTCGGCCGTGAATCCTCCCGCCGCCGTCACCACGTCGATTGCCCGGGCCCCGGCTCGGACCTCGTAGAGCCCCGGTTTGTCGACTCGCCCAAGAACATGGACGAACACCTGATCGCCCGACGAATCAGGACGTGAACGTGCACCTGCGCTCGCGGACACGACCGACGCGCCGGATCCGGGATCCGTCGCCGTGCTCCCCCGCGCACTCGAGACGGCCGTCACTGCGACGCCGACCGCGAGAAGCAGGAGAACCGCGACCACGACCGCCCCGACCCCGATCCGCCAGCGCGGAGCCGATCCCGGCTCGCGACAGTCGCGCTCGCGCGACTCCACATCGACCCGGCCCATGCCGGGCACGGCAGGCGACCGATCAGACGAACGTGACGAGGAGAGGGTGCCGGGCGACGAGAGCATTCGACGACCCTACGGACCGTTCACGGGCCCCCTCCGGGTCGAACGAGCGCGCTGTGGACAATCTGCGCCTCGGGCAACCTGGGGAGGAGAAGACGCGCGGTCAGCCCACGCCCCGGCGTCGGTGAGCACCTCTGCGCCCACGAGCGCTCGTCACTTCACAGCGATGTTCACCACCCGGGGTGCTCGGACGATGACGTTCACAATCTCCTTGTCGCCGACGGCTCGAATGACCGCAGCCGACGAGCGCGCAAGTGCCTCGAGCTCTGCGGCATCGATCTTCGGAGACACCTCGACGCGGTCGCGGACCTTGCCGTTGACCTGGATGATCGCGGTGACGCTGGTCTCGACGAGCAGGGTCGGGTCCGCCTTGCGCCAGCCGAAGGTCGCGATGTCGGAGTCGTAGCCGAGGCGCTCCCACATCTCTGACGCGGTATACGGCGAGAAGAGAGACAGCACCAGGGCGACGGTCTCGGTGGCTTCCCGAACGGCGGGGTCTGCCGGCCCGGCACCGGTATCGACGGCCTTGCGGATGGCGTTGACCAGCTCCATCAGGCGGGCGACGACCACGTTGAACTTGAACGCCTCGACAAGCCCGGGGGCTTCGGAGAGGAACCGGTGGGTGACGCGGCGAAGCGCCTGATCGCCGTCGGCCCAGACGACATCGGGTTTCGAGGTCACGTCGTTCGCGAGGCGGAAGGCACGGGCGAGGAACTTCGCCGCGCCGGCGGGCGAGACGTCTTCCCAGTTGATGTCGTCTTCGGGGGGACCTGCGAACGCCATCGTGAGACGGATCGCGTCGACACCGTGCGCAGCGAGTTCGTCGCCGAGGTTCACCCCGCCTTTGCTCTTCGACATCTTCGATCCGCCGGAAAGCACCATGCCCTGGTTCAGCAGGGCGCTGAATGGCTCGGTGAAGTTCACGTAGCCGAGGTCGAACAGGACCTTCGTGATGAAGCGCGCGTAGAGCAGGTGCAGGATCGCGTGCTCGACACCGCCGACGTACTGATCGACGGGAGCCCACTTGTCGGCTTCCTTGGGGTCGAACGCTCTGGTGTCGTCGTTCGGGCTCATGTAGCGGAGGTAGTACCAGGAGCTGTCGACGAACGTGTCCATCGTGTCGGGGTCGCGCAGCGCGTCGGATCCGTCACGAGGATCGGGGACGTTGACCCAGCCGGTGGCAGCACCGAGCGGCGACGAGCCCTTGGGCTTCAGGTCGAGGCCCTCCGTCGGCGGCAGGACGACCGGCAGCTGGTCTTCCGGCACGGGGATCTCTGCACCGTCGGCACCGTGGATGATCGGAATCGGCGTGCCCCAGAAACGCTGCCGGGAGATCAGCCAGTCGCGGAGGCGATAGGTCTTGGCCGCGCCGCCATCGCCCGACTTCTCGAGGGTCTCGATGATGCGTTTGATGCCATTCGACTTGCTCAGGCCGGTGAACGGTCCGGAGTTGAGCAGGCGCCCTTCGCCGGTCAGGGCTTCGCCCGTGATCCGAGGATCCGACGGCGGCAGGTCGTCGGGCAGAATCGCGAGGCCGTTCTCGTCCAGTTCGAGCGCCGGGATGACTCCGGTGACGGGGGCGTTGACGTCGACGACGACGCGAACCGGCAGGTCGAACTGGCGGGCGAAGTCGAGGTCGCGCTGGTCGTGTGCGGGGACGGCCATGACCGCGCCGTGACCGTAGTCGGCGAGAACGTAGTCGGCGGCCCAGATCGGGATCCGTTCGCCTGTCAGCGGGTTCGTGGCGAAGCGGTTCAGGAAGACGCCGGTTTTCGGGCGGTCGACGATCTGCCGTTCGATCTCGCTGGTCTTCTGCACCGCCGTCAGGTAGTCCTGGAACTGCGCGCGCACGAGAGCGTCGTCCTGGCCGGCCACGAGCTCGGCGGCGAGGTCGGACTCGGGCGCGACCACCATGAAGGTGACTCCGTAGAGGGTGTCCGGGCGCGTCGTGAACACGGTGATGCGCTCGTCGCGCCCTTCGACCGTGAAGTGCACGTCGGCACCCTTCGAGCGACCGATCCAGTTGCGCTGCATGGCCAGCACCTTGGGCGGCCACGAACCCTCGAGCTGATTCAGGTCGTCGAGCAGCCGGTCGGCGTAGTCAGTGATCTTGAAGTACCACTGCGTCAGCTTCTTCTTGACGACAACCGCGCCCGAGCGGTCGGACGTGCCGTCGGGGAGGACCTGCTCGTTGGCGAGGACAGTCTGGTCTACTGGATCCCAATTGACCCAGCTGTCTTTTCGGTACGCCAGGCCCTTCTCGTACATCTTCAGGAACAGCCACTGGTTCCACTTGTAGTACTCGGGGTCGGAGGTGTGGATCTCGCGGGTCCAGTCGACCGCGACCGCGTACGTCTTCATCGATGCGCGCTGCTGATCGATGTTGGCGTACGTCCAATCGCGCGGATCGGTGCCGCGCTTGATGGCGGCGTTCTCGGCGGGCAGCCCGAAGCTGTCCCAGCCGACCGGGTGAAGCACCTGGAATCCCTGCTGCCACCAGTAGCGCGCAACGATGTCGCCGAACGCGAACGCCTCGGCGTGACCCATGTGGAGGTCACCCGAGGGGTACGAGAACATGTCCATGACGTACTTGCGCGGCCGTTTGTCGGTCGGGTCGTCGATCGTGAACGGCTGGCGTTCATCCCAGATGGCCTGCCATTTCGACTGAAGGCGCGCGAAATCGTACGCAGACTCGTCAGTGGCGGACACAGGCTCGGGCGACACAGGCTCAGTGGACAAACGGCTCTCAATTCACTTCCGGGGGATGGACCTCAAAAATTGCGCGCAGGCAGGGCCGGGGCGCTCGGGACCCAACGGTCTACAGTACCCAAACGCATCGCACGCTAGGTACGTTCCAGACTCACCGTGATCCGACGGCGTCGAGGAGTGCTCGCGCCTTCAGATGGACCTCCTCGACCTCGGCCGCGGGGTCGGACGAGGCGGTGATGCCGCCGCCCACTCCCACGCGTGCCGTTCGGGTCGCGAGATCGATGACGATGGTGCGGATGACCACGGCGAGATCGACAGTGCCGTCGCGGCCGAAGCGGCCCGCGACGCCCGAATAGGGCCCGCGCGGCAATGCCTCCAACGAAGCAAGGAGCCCGACCGCTGAGCGCTTCGGCGCCCCGGTCATGGATCCTGGCGGGAAGGCGGCCCGAACCGCATCGACTCCGGTGAACCCCGCTTCCAGCCGAGCGCGAACCGTGCTGACGAGCTGGTGCACGTGTTCATAGCTGTGCACGGCCAGGAGTTCGGTGACCTCGACACTCCCGGGCAGAGCGACGCGGCTGAGATCGTTGCGAACCAGGTCGACGATCATGAGGTTCTCGGCCTGTTCTTTCTCGCTCTCTCGAAGTTCGCTCCCGAGGCGCACGTCGGCCGCGCGATCCGTGCCTCGGGGTCGGGTGCCCTTGATCGGCGAGCTGGAGACAATCCCGTCGGCCTCGACGACCAGAAAGGTCTCCGGTGACGCCCCCACGAGGGCGGTGTGGCCGATTCGGAGGAAGGACGCCCGTGGTGCGGGCGACTCGCGCCGCAAGCGTCGGTAGATCGTCAGATCGTTCGAGGCGGCGTCCTCGACGAGACGAACAGAGGCCGATGTGGTGAGGCAGAGCTGATAGGCGTCGCCGTCGTGAATCGCCGAAAGGCATCGGCGGATCAACGAGAGATAGCCGGCGTCGTCGTTCGCCCAGTTCGCTTCGGGTGATCGAGGCGGCCGTTCAGGATCCGGCACGTCCTCCCCCGACTCCCGTGCCGCCGCCCACCAGCCGATGACGCGCTGCACCCACTCCTCGTGCTCCGGGTCGAAAACCGCCTCCACGCGGCCGGTGTCGTGGTCGAAGACCAGCGCTCGATCGACGTCGAGGAACGCAAGATCAGGATGGTCGGGGTCGATCATCGAGGTCGCCCATGGCTCGCCCTCCGCGTCGAGCGTCTCGCCGCCGGCGCCGTAGCCGAGCCAGCCCCACCAGCCGAGTGGCTCCGCCGCCCGGTGCGGGCCCACGCGAGCGAGTTCGCGCCAGGCGCGCGCGAGGGATCCAGGATCGTCGGCATCACCCGTCAGAACGCGATCGCCCCAGCCGAGGAGCGACACGCGGGGGTGCCCCGGGAGGGGGTCACCTGAAAGCGCGTCCGCGGCGACTCCGGCGTCGAACCACGCCACATCGCCTGTCGCGCCGAGCCCCAGAACGACCGCCTCGGGCGAGATCCAGCCCTCGAGACCACGCCTGGTCGCTTCCGCACGCATAGCCTTGAGTGTATGAGTCTCCCGGGAGCGTTTCGCTGGCATGACGGCACCGCGATCCACGACGACGGCCTTCCCGCGCTCCGGGTGCACGCGGTCGACTCGTGGAGCGCCGTCGACGGCCGAGCGTTGGCTCTGCCGGTCCACCTCGACCGGTTCCGGCACTCCGTCGAGAGTGTCGCGCCCGACGTCGCGCCTGCGGTCGAGCCGTTCTGGGCCGAGGCCATCGCACGGATCCCCGCCGACGGTGAGTGGTTCCCGCGATTCGAGCTGGTCGATCTCGACGGCGTCGGGCCACGGATCCTCAGGGCTCACCTTCGCGCGGCCCCCACTCGTTCGATCGCCGCCCGCGTCGTCTCGGCCGAGGTCGATCCGCGGACCCGTCCACTTGTGAAGGGTCCTGATCTGGAGGCGCTGGCTCGACTCCGAGACGATGCTCGCGCGCGGGGGTCAGATGAAGCCGTCATCCTGGGGCCCGGCGGTGTCGTCGTCGAAGGGGCGTCGACGTCCATCGTGTGGTGGCGTGGAGACGTGCTCTGCGTGGTCGACGAGCACCTCGCCCGTGTCCCTGGCGTCACCGAGCGCTCCATCGTCACCCTCGCGGCCGCCCTCGGCATCGACGTCCTCCACGAGCTGGTCACCCCCGCGGATCTCGAAGGGCTCGAGGTCTGGATCCTGAATTCCCTCCACGGTGCGCGCATCGTGACCTCCTGGGCCGGCGGACCGGCGCTCGCGGAGCACCCTGGTCGCCTGCGGCAGTGGCGTTCTCGCCTCGACAGACTGGCCCGACCGCTCCAGTGAGAGCAGCCGGGCCAGGTCCGTTCGGAGGATGATCTACGGGGTCAGCTCGGCGACACGGGTGTAGTTGCCGTTCTGCGTCTGCGACGCGGTCACGACGATCCTGACCTCGGTGGCGGCCACGCTCGACGGGAACGGGATCCAGCGATCGAGCGCAGTATTACCCGTCACCGTCGCCTGAGTGGTCCAGGTCGACCCGTCCGTCGACGTCTGGATCTGGAAGTCCGTCGGCACCCCGTCCACGATCGAGGCGAACCCGACTCCCGTGAGCGTGACCGCCGATGGCGCCGTAATCGTCAGAGTGTCGGGGAAGACACCCGGCGTCGCGTCGTTCCAGAACGTCGCGAGGTTGCCGTCGATGGCGTTCGAAGCGTAGTAGGTCCGCGGTTGCCCGTTGTACTCGTTCGAACCGGCGGTGCTGGATCCGACCGCCGTCGTTCCCGTCGGCCACGCTCCGAAGGCCAGAAGCGACGTCGTGGTCGAACTCGTCACCCGGCCCGACGCCGCTGTGAGCGTGATCGGCACGGTTCCGCCGTGACCCGTTGCCGGTGCGGTGACCGTCACGTCGACCACTGTCTGTGCCGGGCCGCCGCGCGTGTCCACCGTGAACGGCACCGGCGCAGCCGACCATCCCGCCGGCACTGCCGCGGTGACCTTTCCTGAGATGACGCTCGCTCCCGTCGCCTTGACCGTGACCGGAAGCGTGACGCTCGTTCCCGGTAACACGGCGCTGGTCGTCGTCGTGGTCAGCGAGGCCGAGAGCGTGGTCGCCACCGTCGAGGCGGCGACACTCGTGATGATCGCGTGCTTCGGTAGTCCGGTCAGCACGACGTCGTTGCCTGAGACGTGGGCTCCGTAGGCGAAGCCCTTCGCCCCGTTCCAGACCCGCTTGCCGTTGACGGTGACGACCGTGCGCGCTCCGTAGGTGGGAACGTCCACGTGGCTGATGGCCGTGATGGGCGCGTCGAGCTGCTCGGAGAACGTCTTCTTCTGCGTGTCGTGCTTCCACGACAGCTCGATGTTCCCGAACGGCGTCTTGAGCGAACCCTGCGCCGAGGCGAGGGATCCCGCGACAGGATCGATGTCGTACCCACCCGTCACCGTCGTCGGCCGGATGCCGAGAACGTCCGAGGTGAGCGCCGAGGTCGGCCCTGTGGCCCAGCCGTGCGAGTTGCTCATGTACGGTCCGCCATAGCCGAACTGGCCGTTGGCGAGGTAACCCTCCCAGAAGGTGCTGCCCGTCCCCAGGGGCGAGTTGAGCATGTAGCCCCACTCGGTCTTGATCAGGTCGATCGCCTGGTTGGGATCGTCGGCCGTGAGATGCGCCTGCACTTCCATCGAGCCGGGGAAGGTCGAAATCTGCCCGCCGTTTTCGGGCGTCGTGGCTCCGTAGGAGTTCCAGTTCGTCGTCAGCGCGGCGCTGATCTTCGTGGCACGCGACGCCGGAGCGACGCCGTACCAGACGGCCAGCGAGTTGCCGTCCTGAGGATGCAGGTCGCTCGTGGGGTTGTCGCGGTACTGTCCGGCGGAGGCATCCCACAGCTGGTCGTTGATGGACTTCTTGAGCGACGCTGCGTCGTCGGCCCAGGCGGTCGCGTCGCTTGAGTCCTTCTCGACGTGAGCCAGCTGCGCACCCGTGGTGAGCGTTTGATAGAGCAGCGCGTTCGCCTCGATGTTGTCGCCGCCCTGGTCTGCTCTGGCCCAGTCAGCCGTGCCGGTGACGTTCATGAGTCCGGTGCTGTCGACCTTCGCGAGGGAGAAGGCGACGGCCTTCTGGTACTTCGACCATTCACTCGAGAGCCAATGCACGTCGTGCGTGTCCTGGTAGTAGCCCGCGGTGCCAATCAGGGTCCAGAGGTGGTACGTATCGGATCCGAAGAAGTTCACCTCCGGACCGGCGTAGGGCAGCTCACCGTCCGACTGCTGGTTGTCGTACAGGGTGGTCAGCGAGTTCCGTGTCGGCGTCATGTCGCCGAGCGACGAGAACTCCGTCGGCACTGAGACGCCCAGGTCGCCGGGCCACACGGTGCGGTCACGTTTGGCTCCGTCGACGAGCACGCTCGTGCCGACCCCCACTGTCCCGCTGTTGTCCCAGCCGGAGGCGGGCGGACCCCACACGCGACCCGTGGTGGGAGCGATCACGTTGGTCTGAACCGTGTAGGCACCCGCGTACCAGATCCGGTTGAGAAGCGGATCGCTCGAGTAGAAGTAGTTGGCGTAGTTGCGGAGATTCGACGCAGTCGGGTCGAAGCTGATATTCACGGACACGTCGCCGAGGCTGATCGGCCCGACCGTCTGCGAGAACAGCGTGAGGTAGCGGAAGCCACCTCGAAGCGACGCCTGAGGAGTCGTCCACGGTCCGCCCGGAGTCACGGCCGCGGTCAGTGCCCCGTCCGAGCCGCTCCCCCCGTTGCTCGAGTCGCTCGTCTCGCCGATGTACTGCGACGACTCCGTGAACGCAACGCCGAGCTGCTGACCGGCTGCGCTCGACTTCGCGAAGTGCACGGTCACGAGACCACCGACCTCCTTACCGAAGTCGAGGGTGATCGACGAATCCTGACCGGTCAGCGTGGTGTTTTTGCCGGCAAGGATCCCGGACGCTCCCGTCACGGTCCCGGTCGTCCTGGTCACGCTCACCGGTCTCACCGTTCGGGACGCCGGCGACTCGTTGTAGGCCTGGGCTGCGGCCCGACCCGCCGCCGCGCTCAAACCCACGGTGCTTGTCGGAGCGCCCCCGTGCGCGACAGACGGGGTGCTGGCGTCCGCGGCTCCGACCGTGCCGAGGCCGAGGGCTGTCACTCCGAGAACGGCCGCTCCGACGAGCGCGCCGCGCCGCCGGATCCTGCGCCCCGTCATTTGCTTGCCACCGTGACAGCGTGCTTGCCCGCCGTGATGTCCGGAATTTTCACGTAACCGTTCCCTTCACTGGCACCGTGCTTCGTCGCACCGGTGCTGCTGTAGACGATCCGTCCGTCCAGTCGGACGACGGGGTGAGAGCCCGAGACCGGCACCGAGATCACACCGGAGGTGGATTTCGGCGCGGTCACGGAGAGCGAGAAGTCGGGGCCATGCTTCGCGCGAGTCCACGACACGGTCAGCGAACCCGTGGGTGCTGGCAGGGTGCCCTTGGCCCAGGTCACGGTGCCCGGGTGCGGCTCGACGCTCCAGGTCTTGTAGCCGACACCGGTCGGGGTCGCCCCGAGGAGGTCGTTGGTCAGCGCGGGCAGGACCCCGGTCGACCAGCCGTGCGCGGCCGACGTGTAGCCGCCCTCGTACATGGAGCCGCCGACTCCGACGCCCTCCCAGAAGGTGGTACCGGGGTCACTGTTCGCCATGCTCCCGTACAGCCGCTTGATCTCGTTGATCGCAGAATCGGACTGCCCGCTCAGGAAGCGTGCCTGGATCTCCGGATACGAGGTGAAGGCGTAGACGCGGGTCGTCCCGTCCGAGACCAGCGTGTCGTTGTCCATGAACGAGTTGCCGTAGGAGGTTTCGGTGTTGTCAGTGAGGTAGTCGAGGGCGTCTGTCGCCCTCCCCTGGCTTGCAACTCCGGCGACGATCGCCACGCCGTTGCCGTCCTGGGCGTGACGAACCGCGCCCGTGGCGGAGTCGAGATAGGCACCGGCCGAGGGGTCCCAGAGGTGGGTGTTGATCGCCTTCGATACGGTTTTCGCCCGCGCGGTCCAGCTAGCCGCCTGCGCCGTGTGGCCCAGTGACTTCGCCATTGCTGCCGCATCGTTCAGCGACTCGACGTAGAGGGCGTTGTAATAGGTCACCTCGCCGGTGCGACTGAGGAACGCGTAGTCGCCGTATCCCGAAGTGCCGTTGAGGCCCTTCTGCAGCAGGCCGTTGGAGTCGGTGACGCTCGGCAGCCAGTCGTTCATCAGCTTCACGAGGTTGGGGTAGTACTTCGCGCCGTACGCCGAGTCACCCGTGTAGAGCAAGTAGTCCCAGCTCGACGTGACCCAGTACATCGGATAGTCGAACAGCGGCAGCGTGTAGTCGTTGATCGACGCCGGTGGGATCCAGCCGTCAGCGCGCTGATGGTCGGCCAGATCGGCCAGAACGTTCTCAGCCGCCGCACCCACGTCGTGCGTGAGGTAGTCGGTGCGACCCGAGACCGAGATGTCACCGACGTACGGGTCACGGTCGCGTTTCGCGCCGTCTGTCAGTACGACCTTCCCGTCGAGACCCGGGGTGTCTGCGCCGCGCGGATCGACATCGGAGGCCCGGAAGGTGTCGGTGATTAGCTCGTTCGTGTACGAGGCGTCGTACCAGAACTGGTTGAGCTCCGAGTCGGACGACTCGAACGAGCCCTTGTAGCTCGACGGGGTACCGAGGTAGGCCGTGAAGTCGAGCGAGACACCTGAGATCGAGACGGTGCCGTAGCTCTGCGTGTCCGGCGCGTCAGCGGCGAGGGCATCCAGGGAGATCTTCAGGTAACGGAACCCATGCAGGCCGTCGTCGCAGACCTTGGTGCCGTCGGCGCACCCGTTGGTGTCGGTCCACGTGTAGGGCTTCTGAGCCACCGCGACCTGGTCGGTGCCGGGCGTGATCGTGTCACCGTTGTCGGAGCGTGTGAAGTCGGAGATGTCGGTCAGGTACTGCTTGGTCTCTGAGAACGCGACCCGGATCCCGGGGTGCCCGGCAGAGGCCGCCGCGAACGCGATCTTCGGGTAACCGACCACGACCTTGCCGAAGTCGAGTGTGACGCTCGGTGGCGCCACCGCCGGCACGATGCCCGGATAGATCTCGGCGACCCGCGTGAACTCGCCCTGACTCGTGTCCTGGTCCTTCGTCACGGTGATGCGAACAGAGGTGGTCGTGACCGGCGCACTGAAAGTGATCGGATGCTGCACGTCGGTGTTGCCGGTGACGGTCGCGGACGTCGTCCAGGTCCCGTCAGATCCCAGCGTGTCGACCGTGTAGTCCTCGGGTACCCCGTCGCTGCTGGAGAGAAGGGTGATGCCGGGCAGCGCCACCGCCGACGGCGAAGTCAGTGTGATCGTGTCCGGGTAGGCCGACTCGGTGTCGTCGTTCCAGAACGTCGTCGTGTCGCCGTCGATCGCATTGCTCGCGTCATAGCTGCGGGGCACGCCGTTGTTGGTGTTCGGCGCGTGGGTCGACGACGCCGAAGCGGTCGTTCCTGCGGGCCATGTCGGCGGCGCCACCGGCTTCGCCTGAGTGAGTGTCGTCACCCCATGGCCGCCGAGCGCGCCCTTGGGGTTGGTCACTCCCCCGGTCGATGTGAGGATCCGGACGGGCTTGACGTCGCGCGAGGTCGGGGCGACGTCATACTTCGCCCAGGAGGGGGTCGGGGTGGGCGCGGCGGTCGCCGTAGCCGTGACGGACAGCGACGCTGCCAAGCCCACGGCAACAGCTGCCGCAACGATGATCTTCGGTCTGCGGAGCTTTCTCATGGAAGTCGTTCTCCAGTGGTTCGGACAACGAGGCCGCAGGCCAAATCGGAAGGAACTTCAGCGGTCCTCGTCGTGGTGGCGACCGGACGCTACTTCCCTGACTTACCGATTCAGCTCATTCTGAATCGTTTCACAACCGGTCGGGCACGAGCCTATGACCGAACCGATCATTTCGCAAGACTCCCTGACAACGCGAAAGTCATTCGACCTGTGATGCGGTCACCGGGAACGGGAACGTGCGAGACGAGAAGCACCGTGGTGCCTGCACGCTCGGCCGTTCGCAGAAGGTCGTCGAGCAGGGCGTCGGCACGGTCGGGGTCGACCCCGGCGGCCGGCTCGTCGAGGACAAGGATCGGGAATCCGCGGAGGAGCGCCCTGGCCAGCGAGATTCTCTGCGCCTGACCGCCCGACACGAGGGCGCCGCGCTCGCCGATCGGTGAATCGAGCCCGCCGCGGATCCGGAGCCACTCACCGAGCCCCACGCGCTCGAGCACCTCTTCGAGCTCGACATCGGTGGCCGTATCGTGCGCGAACAGGAGGTTCTGGCGAACGTTCTCGTCGAAGAGGTAGGGCACCTGCTCGATCAGGCCAACCGTCGCTCGAACACGCTCGGGGT
>JAODMX010000441.1 GCA_025464735.1 Frondihabitans sp.
CCTCACCGGTGCCAGCCTGCCGATCTGGGTGTGGTGGATCATCCTCTACGTCGTCTTTGTGGGGCTCAACGCACTCGGATCCAGCGTCTCCTTCAAGTTCGCCCTCGTGGTCGCCCTCATCTCGATCGGGGTGCTCGTGACCTTTGCCCTGATGGCGACCTTCTCGGGCAAGCTCGATTTCGGCAGCATGTTCAATGTGAAGCCGGACGCGGGGATGTCCGCGTTCCTGCCGCACGGGATCCTGCCGATCTTCTTCGCGCTGCCCTTCGGCGACTGGCTCTTCCTCGGCATCGAAGAGCTTCCGCTGAGCGCCGAGGAGGCGCACAACCCGACCAAGGACATCCCGAAGGCCAGCGTATGGGGTCTCGTGACGCTGATCGGTTGCGCCGCCATCGTGCTGGTTCTGAACCCCGCGGTCATCGGCGGCACCGCCGCCGGCGCTTCCGCCGAGCCTCTGCTCGACGGTTTCCGCGCGATCATCCCGAACGACAAGATCGCGGCCGTCCTGTCGGCGTTCGCCCTCGTCGGACTCCTCGCCAGCCTCCAGGGCATCATGTTCGCCGCAGGACGCAACATGTACTCGCTCTCTCGTGCCGGCTACTACCCCCGCGGCCTCTCGGTGACGGGAAAGAGCCAGACCCCGGTGCTCGCCATCGTCGTCGCCAGCGTGATCGGCTTCGCGGCTCTCGTCGCGGCCGAGCTCTCGACGCCGGGTGGTGGCGGCGGGCTGGTGCTGAACATCGCCGTGTGGGGTGCCGTCGTGTCGTACATGCTCCAGATGGCATCCTTCCTTGTTCTGCGTCGGAAGTTTCCGAACGCGAAGCGTCCTTACAAATCGCCGTGGGGCCTCGCGGGCGCCTGGATCGCCGGCATCATCGGGTTGGCGATCTTCGTGGGGGAGATTCTGAACCCGGCGCTCTGGTCGGCCATCATCATCATGCTGATCGTCTACGTGGTCGGGCTGGTGCTGTTCGCTACCGTCGGTCGGAAGAACCTCGTTCTGGCACCGGAGGAGGAGTACGCGCTGTCGGGCGGACTCCACCGCGATCCGCAGGAGGAGGGCTACGACGTCATGGAGAAGGACGTTTTCGGGGCGAAGCCTCAGGCCTCGGCTCCGGCGGAGGCTCTGCCGGCTCGCGAGGCCGACCTGGTCTGATCCGTCGCAACGCTCTGAAGTGCCCTCCGACCCCGGTCGGAGGGCACTTCGCGGTGAGCCGAAAACTAGTTGGCGCGCTTCCAGCGTGCGCCGTACCGCCGCAGTGAGATCCGTGTCCGGTCGGCCCGGAAGAAGTCGTGGGAGAACTCGATCGGGGTCTCGGAGGTGTCGAAGGTGATCCGCCAGATCTCGAACAGGGCCGCGCCCTCCTCGACCTGCAGCACCGCGGCCTGCTGAGCGGTGGCCGCCGCTACGTCGATCGTCTCGTCGGCGTGGGCCATCTCGATCCGGTACTCCCGCGCCAACACCCGGTACACCGACTCGGAGTGATCGTGCTCCTGAAACCCGGGAAGAAGGCGCATGGGGAGGACCATCGTGTCGAGCGACAGCGGAATCCCCGAGGCATCGCGCCGCCTCCGCAGCCGAAACACGTTGTCGCCCTCGGCCAGCGCCAGGCTCCGCTGCTCCGATGGGGTCGCGACGCCGATGCCCTCGGCGAGCACCGTCGTCGCCGAGACGAACCCCTGTTGGCGCAGCATGTCTGGCACACCCTGGATGGTGTTGAGCTGACGTTCGATCTTTCCGTCGGCGACGAAGACTCCACCGGTCCGGCCCATCGTGCGCCGGATCACGGCGGCGGCCTCCAGCTCCTCGAGTGCGTCGCGGAGGGCCGAGCGCGGCACACCGAACTGCTCGGCAATCGCGCGCTCCGAACCGACACGGTCGCCGACGCGCAGCTCGGAGCGCGCGATCAAGCGTCGGATGCGCTCGGCAAGTTCGGAATTGTCTCGGGGCACAGGGCTCCACACGGAAGTCGAATGATGTGGATCGTCATCGTAGCGGCCTGGCGGCTCCGGCGGGTCAGGCGCCGAGTGCGTCGAGGGAGGAGTCGAGGGCTTCGACGAGCCGCGGGATGTCCGACGAGTCGAAAGCGAGCGGCGGACGCAGCTTCAGCACGCTGTTGTTCGGGCCGCAGACGCTCGTGAGCACACGCCGGTCGCGCAGCTCTTCGAGCAGGTCGAGCGCGATCGAGGTGCCCGGCTCTGTGCTCGCGCGATCGGCGACGATCTCGAGGCCGGTGTACTGACCGGATCCGCGGACATCCCCGATCGCAGGATGCGACGTGGCCAGTTCGCGAAGTGCATATCGCAGCTCGGCGCCTACGGTCAGGGCGCGCGCCTGGAGGCCCTCGTCACGGATCACGTCGAGCACCGCCTGAGCTGCCGCGATGGCAACCGGGTTGCCGCCGAAGGTGTTGAAGTAGGGGCGTTTACTGCTGAAGGCCTCGAGGACTTCTCGGCGCGCCGCCATGGCCGCGATCGGGATCCCGTTGCCCATCGGCTTGCCGGTCGTCACCAGGTCGGGCACGAAGGAGTGGCGGGCGAAGCCCCAGAACGCCTCACCGGTGCGGCCGAAGCCCGGCTGGACCTCGTCGGCGATCACGACTCCGCCGTGAGCGTGGATCAGTTCGAGTGCCGCGTGGATCATCCCCGGCTGCCCGAGGAAGATGCCGTCGGACGAGAACGACGAGTCGAGGATCAGCCCCGCGAACCCGTCTCCCGACGCCTCGATCTCGGTGATCGCCTGCGAGAGCTGGCCGAGCCACCAGGATCCGGCGCCGTCGGCCGTCTCGGATCCGAGGCGATAGGTGTCGGGCGGGTCGACGATGCGGAGCGTCGGGTCCATGCTCTCGGGGCCGCGCAGCGACGGTGAGTGCGCCGAGACGAGTGCCGTGTTGCCGTGATAGGCCTCACTGGTGGCGATCCACGCCTTGCCGCCGGTGTATTCGCGGCCGACGCGGAGAGCCAGGTCGTTGGCCTCCGAGCCGGTGCAGACGAACATGACCTGATCGATTTCCTCGGGCATGGTCGACAGGAGGTCGTCGGCGTAGTTCAGAACGCCGTCGTGGAGATAGCGCGTGTGCGTATTCAGCTCGGACATCTGCCGCGTCACGGCCTCGACGACCCGCGGGTGGGCGTGCCCGACACTGGGCACGTTGTTGTAGAGGTCGAGGTATTCGTTGCCGGCGGCATCCCAGGCGTGGGCGCCACGACCGCGGACCAGCTCGACAGGGTGCCGATAGAAGAGACGGTAGGCGGAGCCGAGGACGCGCCGACGCTCGGTGAGGGTGCGCGTTCGCGGATCGAGGGCGTCGGCATCCTCCGCCTTGAAGCTGTTGCCGTCGAGGATGGAAGCGGAGCTCGCCATGATGATCCCGTCGTTTGAAGTGTGCGATTCCATTCTCGACGCCCGTCACTCTGAGCGCAGGCGAACCATGTTGCCGGGACGTTACCAATGCGCCTCACTTCATGAATGGCGTGTTACTGGCGTGAACGGCGTGTAAAGACTCCTGGCTGGTCGCGTGAATCCGCGGCACTTCGCTCTATGTTCTTGACCCATGACGACCTCGCAGCAGACCACCGGATCCCTGAGCGCCTTCGATCACGTGGGTCGCGGAGACGCCGCGCCCGCCTGGGTGCTGGACGGTGTCCGCCGTGCGTGGCACCTGCCCGAAACCGACGTCGCGGTGTCGCTCATCGCCGTGTCGGAGAACGTCACGTTCAAGGTCACGGTCGACGAGGATCCGGCGCTCGTTGTTCGCCTCGGTCGCCCCGGCTATGCGGAGAGCATCGAGCACGTGCGGAGCGAACTCCTCTGGGTCGAGGCACTGCAGCGGGACGCGGGCGTGCCGACACCGTCGCCGCGGCACGGGGCCGACGGGGATCTCGTGCAGTTCCTTGTCGACGACACCGGCGCCTCGTGGACAGCGGTCGGTTTCGACTTCGTCACCGGAACGATCCTGGAAGATCAGATCAACTTCGAAGACTCCTTCGTCGAGATCGGCCAGATGACGGCGCAGCTCCACGAGCATTCACGCGACTGGGTGTCGCCGGCGGGTTTCCAGCGATTCTCCTGGACCCTCGACGACATGACCGGCGCGACCGCGCGCTGGGGTGACTGGCGGAACGCGCCGCTCACCGATGCGGATCGAGCTGTCGTCGAGCGCGCCGAGACGGTGGCCCGCGGGGCGCTCTCGGGTGTGACGCGAACGCCGCAGCACTGGGGGCTGATTCACTCCGACCTCCGTCCGTCGAACGTGATGACCCACGAGGGTGCCATGACGATCATCGACTTCGACGACTGCGGGTACGGCTACTACCTCTACGACTTCGGCTCGGCGCTCACCTTCTACGAGCACCGCCCCGCCGCGCTCGAGATGGGCGCTCGCTGGCTCGACGGCTACCGGAAGGTCGCAACACTGACCCGCGACGACCTCGAGATCGCCGGCGCCCTGTCGCTCATGCGGCGGCTGACGATGCTCGGCTGGGCGACCACGCACCGCGCCGACGCACTGCCGGCCGACCTGTGGGACGAGAACCAGCCCGGCACCGTCGAGGTCTCCGCACGCTACCTGGCCGACCCGCTCTGGCTCGTCGGGTAGGGAATACGATGAGCTGGAGACGGGGTGGATCCAGTGCACGAGACTTTTTACTTCACGCAGGCCGTTCCGATTCCGGCCGGGCATCGCGTCACGGTCACGGAATACGCTGCCGAACGGCGAGACCGACGAGGGCGCTCCCTCGGAGTGAAGCAGGCGCCGGCGGTGGTCGACCATGACACCGGCGTGCTCTACGCCGAATATTGGCAACTCCTCGCGACGGTCCCCAGCAACACACTGAGCCGCGACATCGACGCCTATTCGCCTCGACCTCTCGATGATCTGCACACCGTTCGTGTCGTCGAGGGGCGGGTGGTTTCAGCGACTGTCGTCTCGGAGTCGCTCTTCATGGGCGGTCCGGTCCGGTCCGTCGTCGTCATCGAATCGGACGACCCCGAACCGGGGGTCCGGGCTCCGCGCGTGTCGGCATGACGGTGGACGACCCTCCCGTCTCGCGGGTTGGTCTCGTGTGCCGGGACTGAGCGCGTGGGTTTTCAGGACTGGACCGTCAGGATCCTGGGGACGCTGGATCCGAGCGGTATCTCAACTGCCATTTACGGAGTTCTTGCGACGATTCTGATGATCATCGCAGTGCGGACATTCCGGGTTGTGGAAGAAGACATCGCCGCACCGCGTCCGTATTGGCGTCTGACCGGGCGACCTACGGCCGGATATTGGCTCGCAGCGCTGAACGTTCTCGGGGCGATCGCGGAAGTGACGAATGCCGTCGTCCATCCGCCCGCCTCTCAGCAGACTGCATTGGAGCAGGTACAGCAACTCCCCGTCTTCGTCGTACTACACGTAGTGATCAGCCTCGGATGGGCACTGTTGTACTTTCGATCCTCGCTTCGGCTCTCCCGAATGGACGGGCCGGCGCGCGATTTCCCGCAGGATCCGGTGACACGGTAGTCGTTCGCTCTGGCGCGTTCTGCGTGTTCAACCCGCGGAGTGGTGAGTCCGAGAGCTGAGCGTGACACCTCGGTCGAAGATGGCTTCCGATACTTCTTGCCGGACGTCTTGAACAGTCAAGCTCGCCAGTCGCGTCCTACTTCACTTGTCGTTTACGTGCGGACCGTACTCAGGGCGGTATGGGCATGAAAAATGTGACTGGGCTGCTCGTGTCCGTCGGTGTAGGCGCTCTCCTGATCGTCGTCGTCTCGGGGTGTACATCGAACGTGTCGCCACGGCCATCGGCCACGATGAGCGCCGTAGCACTGCCCTCGAGGGCGTCGTCGCCGACGTCCTCGGCCACTCAGCCGGGACTGCGTCTTCCGTCCGATCACGGGTCGCGCCCGGGAGCCGAAGGCACAGTTACGCTGGACTGGCAAAGCCAGGTCACGACTTACACCGTCGCCTCAGGAGACCGAGGTCATCCGATTTCACCCATATCAGGGCTGAGGGCGTTGGCGACCAAGCTCGGTGAACACTTGTCCTTCGACTCACGGTCAGCCGACGCCGCACTACTCTTCTAGTGTGTTTTGCCCCTACTGCGGGTCGGCGTCCGTCATCGCCGACGGTGAACTCACGTGCCTGGGAACGGGCCACGCTGTCTCGCAGGTCCTCACGAGACTTATGACCGAATGGAGTCTCGCCGAACCGGCACTCGTACCCGATCCTCCAATGCGACCCTTACGATACGGCGGCCGCTGGCACTGCCCCCACGACGCCGATGAGATGATCGAGATGGATGGTTACATTGCTTGCTCAAAATGCGGCCGGATGTTGACGGGCACCATGATGTACCAGCTCATCGAGTTCGGCCGTCATCCGGAAAGTGTCTGAGCCCGAAAGGGGGCCCAAGTCCTGGGCCGAATACGCCTAGGCTTGGCGCCGTGGTGAGTCAACCTGAGCCGCGTCAACTCCAAGGCTCGCTGGCCCTCCTGTTAGTCAGCTTGACCGCGATTCTCCCTTTCGCTGGATGGATCGCTGGGGATACAAACACGGGCCGCATATCGGCTACTGACCAGTGGACAGAGGCCGAAGTCAACGGCTTCATCGCTCAGACGTTCGCCGTCATTCTCTTCGTCTCGATTGTCATAAACTTGTTCGTCCTGTGGTGCCGCAACAAGAACGGAGCGACCTACTCTCGGCAGCTCTTTGTCTGGCTGGCCATCCTTGACATCGGAGGGCTCGCCTGGGTGGGCGGTTTGTTCCTGCCGATTGAGGCGCAAACAGTTCCAGGACTCGTGAGTGGTGCCGCCATCGCGGTGGGTTTCATCGGGGTGCTTGTCGTCGTGTGTCTCGGGCGTGCACACGCGTCTTCGTCCGGTAGCCCTGCCGGACTCGGGTCACAGACCGACTCGATGTCGGCTGGTGTGCTGGGACGCACGAGACGACGGCCTAGTCGGTGTTGGCATTCTGGTGGCGTTAGTCGGCGCTGGGTACGCCGTCCTAACCCTTCCTGCCGCTACGTACACGGGTTGTGAGATCGATGGCAAGTCGTACGACGACGGCTCGTCCATCGAGGTCGACACCACGAAGTGCGGCAGCTTTGAGCTGAAAGGCAACATCGCCTCCTACAACGCCATCAACATGGGCGGTACATATTCTTTCCGGACGCGGGGATACTCCCTGCTTCCGTTCGAGCCACGGATCGTATCCCTGATTCGCACGAAGTGACTCGGAGGAGCACGCGCGGCGGGTTGTGGCTGCGTTGCCAGCGGGCAAGCCGCGCGGCACGCGCTTTTCGGCAGTCGGCTCCGTTCAGGATCGGGGTCGACCGGGCCATTTCGTGCCACTTTCGCCAGGGGTTGACCGGATCGACCCCGATCGTGAACCGGTCCTCCGTGCGACGAGCCTCGGTCAGCGTCCTTCGCGGTCAGGTCGGCGTTCAACCCGTGGCGGGACCAGATCCTTGAATGACCACGGCACCAGTCGCGGAAGGAAGCGCGGGAACCAGACGTGCGCCAGGCCGAGAGCGAGCACCGCCCATCCGACGGCACAGATCAGAGGATCCGGGAAGGAGCCCAGGACAGATGGGGCATGCGGCTCAGGGCGGACGCTTCCTGAACCGGCTGATCCGGTGAAAAAAGATCCAACGATGACAAGGGTGCCTACGGCGATGACGACGAGGGAGACCGTACCGTTTCGGAACCACCACCGCCGGAGCGGTGGAAGAAAACGCAGCGGAAGGCCCAGGATGAGTGCGGGAATGGTCACGGCGGCGGCGGCCAAGGCCGCACCGACAAAAGTGTTCATCCCATCGTAAATATTCTCGATCGAGAATTGAATCGTGCCGACAACGAACAGAATCGCGCCGCAGATGACGGTGTGTGCCGGTAGCGCCATCCACGCCGCAGCGGCGGCCGACGGGCGCTTGGGCTCCCCGAAGGGCGGCGAAAACTTCGGCCCGACAGCCCGCGCATTCACGTTGCCAGCAGGCGGATCTCTTCGGACCTCGGATTGATCACTCACTGGTTCCATGTCCAGACCGTCCCCTCAGTAGCAGCATAGACATCACCTGTTGGGCCTGGCGCATCGGTACTCGTTTCTGCTGGCCGGATACTGGAGTGTGCCTTCCGTCGAGAGCTTTGTCTTCTGTCTTCCCTGGCCACCTTTGACCTCCCTCGAGACCTACCACAAACTCGGGGAGGTAAGGGAGCACATGATCTTCACGCATCGAGACGGGTTCCTTGATCGGCTTGAATTGCGAACCGAGGATGATCGAGCGCATGCCTGGGCACAGCTCGTGGATACGCGACCCGTACCATCCGCTCAGTCTGACGATGATGTCGAATCAGTTGAATCAGAATTCTCGGGCTCCTTGGACGCGTCTTCGTGGGTGCCGTCGCAGTGGAACGACGACGACGTCGTGAATCTTCGACAGGACATGGAGTTCTACCTGAGGACTTTGGTCCAAGTCATGGCATCCGCCTCGCCGCACCTCGAGCGCGCGTGGAGAGCGACTGGAGACCAATGGACTGACCAACAGGGCGTGGAATTTGGATCCGGAAGCGCACTCGACCTGCCTGCTGCCGAAGAGTGCGGTGACCTGATCCCGATCGGCGTGACGCTCGAGGCCGAGACCGTGGACGAGCTGCGAGCGGCCTTCGTCCCAGCGGCCTTCGAAGCGATCTCACCCTGGGCGCGGGAGTAACGACCGGTCAGGAGCCGGCCGCGCGGCGACGGCGCCCTAGGAGCGCCGTCTCCGCACGCGGCGCGCGATCACGATCACGGCTCCGCCGAGAAGCAGCAGCGCGCCGAAACCGACGAGTCGACCGGGGTTGCTGCCCGTGAACGCGAGGACAGAGCCAACGGAAGGCGTGGTCCCGGTTCCAGTCCCGGTTCCGGTGCCGCTCCCAGTCCCGCTCGCGGTGGGCTTGACCGTGGCGACGCGGGCGGTGGACGGATCCGTGGTCACGGAGCCGCTGGGAGCGACAACCGACGCGGTGGCCGTGTTGGTGAGCGGCTTGCCGGTGAGGTCGGCCTTCGTCACGGTGTAGCCGGCCTTGCAGACGATGGTTTGACCCGGGAGGAGCGAGCTGGGAGAGCTCGGGCAGGTGACCGCACCGAGACGGCCGGTGCCGCTGAATTTCGTGTCGTTCACTTTCGGATCCGTGAGCGTCGTGTTGCCGGTGTTGGTGATCGTGAAGGAGTAGCTGACGGTCTGACCGACGTGGGTGACAGACGCAACATCGGCGGTCTTGACGACGGTCGCGGAGGGGGCGGCCGCGGCTGGCACTGTGACCTCGGACGGCTGGGAGGGCACGATCGAGTTGACGCCGGGGGAGTCAGGAGTTCCTGTTGCGGTCGCGGTGTTGTGCACGGATCCGGCATCGATGTCCGCCTGCGTCAGCGTGTACGTGGCCGTGCAGGTTGCCTGGGCTGCCGGTGCGAGCAGACCGGATGGGCAGCTGATTGCACTCAGAGCGCCGGATCCCGTGAAGCTGGTCTCATTGATGGCCACGTTTTTCAGGGTCACGTTTCCCGTGTTGGTGACGAGGAACGAGTACGTCAACACGCGTCCCACGGTGTAGTCCGCGGGGATCTCGGGGCTGACGGACTTCACCATCGTCAGCGCGGGGGAGTGGATGGTGACGATGGTTACCTGGGACGGGTCAGAGACGGTGCGAATCGTGGCACCAGGGGCGAGCCCGGAAGCGGTGGCGGTGTTGCTGAGCTGCGCTGCGTCTACGTCGGCCTGTGTTGTCGTGTAGACGACCGTGCAGGTTTCAGACGCCTGCGGGGCAAGGGTCGAAGTGGGGCAGGTGGGGTCGGCAAGAGTACCGGTGCCGCTGAACGTGGTCTCGTCGATTCGGATGCTCGACAGGGTGACGTTTCCGAGGTTCGTGACAGCGAACGAGTAGGTCACCTGCTGTCCGGCCGCGGTGATCTGCGTGGTGTCTGCCGACTTGACCACTGTGACGAGTGCGTTCGTGTTGACTCCGACGGTGACGGTTGACGGGTCGGAGACGGGCGTGGCGACGCCCGACGGCGGGTTAGCCGTCGCGGTCGCGGTGTTCACGATGGATCCGGAATCGAGGTCCGCCTGCGTGACGTCGTACGTGGCGGTGCAGGTGGCCGCCTGGGTGGGGGCGAGGCTCACCCCGATGCCGCAGTCCACGACGGGCGCGGTGCCGGATCCGGAGAAGGAGGTTTCTGTGACGGACGGTGCGCTGAGGGTGACCGTGCCGGTGTTGGTGATGAGGAAGGTGTAGCTGATCGTGTCACCGACGGCTGAAACGGTGCTTCGGTCGGCGGACTTGACGAGCGTCAGCGCCGCGGAGCGGTCGGTTGTGATTGTCGCCGTCGACGGGTCGGACGTCACGGTCGCATTTCCGGGGCTCGTGCCGGTCGCGGTGGCGGTGTTCGTCACGGTTCCCGAGTCCACGTCCGCCTGCGTCAGCGTGTAGGTGGCGGTGCAGGTCGTCGTCTGGGTGGGTGCGAGGGTCGTGGTC
>JAODMX010000469.1 GCA_025464735.1 Frondihabitans sp.
CGTTCTGCTGGGTACTGCCGGTCATCAACGCGATCGTCATCGTCGTCATCATCATCACCCACTTCCCGCTGCTCCTTCAGGCCCTCTTCGGATGATCAGGATCCCGGGTGAGATTCAGTGCTATTCCTGGACGCCAGGCGTGCGTCCTCCCAGGAAATCCATGACACGTCACCGTAAGGTCCACGCCTGTCACCGAGCGGGCTACGCTCGATGACCGACAGCCGAAGTACTCCGAGATCTGAGGACACATGACACCGCCCCCCGACAACGGCCCCAACAAGCGCGATCGCCGCGAGGAGGCGCGCGAAAAGGCACGGATCGCTCGCGAGGCCACGGCCAGGAAGCGGCGCCGTAACCGCTTCTTCGCGCAGGGTGGCATCGGCCTCGGAATTCTCGCCATCGCCGCCGTCGTCGTCCTCGTGATCATGAACTCGGTCCAGCCGGCCGGTCCCGGTCCTCTCAACATGGCCAGCGGCGGGATCCTGCTCCAAGGCAACTCGTCGACCGGCAGTATCACGGCGGCCAAGACCGCCGCGCTCAAGGCGGGCGCAACACCCAAGAAGACCGACCAGACGAAGCTGAAGAAGACCGTCAACATCACGGCCTACATCGACTTCCAGTGCCCCTACTGCAACGAATTCGAGACAGCGAACGCGTCTCAGATCAAGACCTGGCTGCAGAAGGGCGCGGTGACCTACGAGGTGCACCCGATCGCCATCCTCGACCAGTCATCGGGCGGAAACAAGTACTCCACGCGCTCGGCCAATGCCGCCGCGTGCGTCGCCAACTACGAACCGAACGACTTCCTGTCGCTCGTCACGGAGTTCTACAAGAACCAGCCGGCTGAGGGCAGCGGCGGTCTCCCCGACTCGAAGATCATCAGCATGGTGAAGGCGGCGGGCGCAACGAACTCGAAAATATCCGACTGCATAACGAATCAGAAGTTCGTGCCGTTCGTGACCGCGATGACCAAGCGAGCGCTCACCGACACGCTGCCGAACTCGACGATCTCGAAGCTCACGGGTACGCCGACGGTCATCGTCAACGGCAAGCAGTACAACGGCTCGCTGACCGACGCGTCGACGTTCGCCTCGTTCGTCGCCTCCCAGGCAACCAGCTAGCGCCGCGCCGGATGCGAAGAAGTACGTTCTTGCGCGTCAAGTACCTTCTAGTTCGTACTTGATGCGCAAGAACGTACTCGTTGCGACTCTTGCTCGGTGGAGCGGAGCTCGGAGCGGTGAGCCGCAAGGCGGAGGAGGACCCCGATAGCAGCGCTATCGCAACCGACGACAACGCCGCGGATTGCCGCCCCGAACTTCGCTCACTTGAACCAGAGGGCCAATTCGCGGGCCGCCGACTCGACCGAGTCGCTGCCGTGCACGAGGTTCTGCTGGACCTTGAGGCCCCAGTCACGCCCGAGGTCGCCGCGGATGGTGCCGGGGGCGGCCGCCGTGGGGTCGGTGGCGCCTGCGAGCGAACGGAAGCCGGCGATGACTCCGTGGCCTTCGAAGCGCATCGCGACGATCGGACCGGACTCCATGAATTCGACGAGCGGCTCGTAGAACGGCTTGCCCACGTGCTCCTCGTAGTGCGCAGCGAGGAGCACACGGTCGGCCTCCACGAGCTTGATGTCGACGAGGCCGTAGCCCTTGGCCTCGATCCGGCGCAGGATCTCACCGGTCAGGTTGCGGGCGACTCCGTCGGGTTTGACGAGAACGAGGGTTTCTTCGAGGTTGGACACGGTGGCTCCTTGTGAAGAGGGGTCGAGTGATGGTCAGGACTGATACGAGCGAGGGTCGACGCCGGGGTTCGCTTCCATCCAGGCGCGGAGGGCGTTGTTGCGGCGGTCGACGGTGATGCCCTTCCAGAGGCAGAAGATCCAGAGGGCGATGAACAGTGCTGCGACGACGTACATCAGGACGACCAGGATCCCGGTCAGGGCGATCCCGACCTGCACGAGACAGGCCAGAACAATGCCCCAGCGGTAGCGCAGCACCTGCGACACCAGAACCATGACGGCGATGAAGGCGAGCCCCCCTCCCCAGGCGAGGCCGACCGGCAGGTACCCGGCGCCCGAGACGTTCAGGATGACGAAGAAGAGCACGCAGGCTTCGAGCACGAGCATGATCGAGAGGAGGCTCTCGGTCAGGCTGCGCTCGCGCCGGGGTTTGCGGGCGCGAGCCGACGGCGGAGCCACAGGCGGCGTCTCGGTCATTTCCATTCGTCTTCCTGGGTCAGGGCGATGACCTCGCCGACGAGAGTGATGGATCCGGTGACGATTACTCCGCCGCGCTCGGCCTCTTCGGCGAGGTCGCGGGCGATGCCGAGGGCTCCCACCACGTTGGATTCGACGGTCACTCGGTCTGGGCCCACGATACCCACCGCGATCGCCGCGAGGTCGTCGGCCTCGATGGCACGGCCGGAGTCGGACTGCGTGACGACGAAGTGCTCGACGGCGGGCGCCAGGGCGCGGATGATTCCTGCTGCGTCTTTGTCTTCCAGGACCGCGAGGACGGCCACGACTCGGTCGAACGAGAAGTACTCCCCCAGGGCGTCGGCGAGGGATCGCGCCCCGTGCGGGTTATGAGCGGCATCGACCAGAATGACCGGGTCGTTCGCGAGAATCTGCAGGCGCCCGGGAGACCTTGCGTCTGCAAGGCCTGCGGAAAGGATCTCGGCATCGAGCGGCTGACTGCCGTTGCCGAGGAACGACTCCACGGCGGCGATGGCCACGGCGGCGTTCTGCGCCTGGTGACGGCCGAAGAAGGGCAAGGCGATGTCGTCGTAGCGAGCGGCGATCCCCCGCACGGAGATGAGCT
>JAODMX010000479.1 GCA_025464735.1 Frondihabitans sp.
GGCCGTCGCGGTGGTCCTAGGACCGTTGCGGCGGCCGCCGCCGAGGGTTTAGCCCGGGGCGCTCCGGTACCCTCGTCGCATGATCCGTCAGCGCCGCAGGCGCACCGTCGTGGCCGGGTTCGCGGTCGCCGCCGTTCTCGTCACCGCCGGATGCGCGTCCTCCACCAATGCCAACACGGCCGTCGTCCCGTCGTCGCTGTTCGTCGAGGGCTACGGTGTCGCCGCATCGTCGACTCTGACTGCCCTGGCGCGCGACAAGGGCTCGATCGACATGGTCGGGATCTCGGGCGTCAGCATCACCCCGGAGGGCGAGGGCGTGGCCGCGTCATCGCAGGAGGCGCTCGCGATCGCGAAGAAGGCGAAAGCGGACGGCGCGCAGTCGGAACTCTTGATTAACAACATCGACGCCACCAAGGGTGATTTCAGCGCTGCCATCGCCACCAAGATGCTGTCGAGCGAGGAGAACCGCGAGTTCGTGATCGCGGGTCTTGCCGCCGAAGTCGACCACGGCGGGTACGACGGTATCCAGCTCGACCTCGAGTACCTCACGGCGAAGAATGCCGACGGCCTCGTCTCCTTCGTTTCTGAGTTGCGGGCCACGCTCCCCGCGAAGGCGACCATCTCGATGGCACTCATGGCCTCGACGACGGCGTCCGGCTACGCGCAGTCCGGTTACGACATCGCGCGCCTGAGCAAAGACGTCGATCGCTTCGTCCTCATGGCCTACGACGAGCACGGCAGCGGTTTCAGCACGTCGGGCCCCGTCGGCGGCCTGCCCTGGACCACTCAGGCACTCGGAGCCCTCACATCGCTGGTCAAGCCGTCCAAGGTCGTCCTCGGGGTCGCGGGCTACGGCTACAGCTGGCCGACCTCAGGATCCGGTGGGGTCATCTCCCCGGCCGAGGCACGCAAGCAGGCCGGCGGCGGCGCCCGCTGGGTCGCCGCCCAGGGCGAGTGGACGGCCAAGCTGGCCAACGGCACCGTGCTCTGGTGGTCGGACGCCAAGTCGCTGACCGTTCGGTCGAACCTCGCCGTCTCCGACAAGCTGCACGGGGTCGCTCTCTGGCAGATGTCGACGGGAGACGTCATCACTCGCTCGAAGTAGCGCGCCGCGCCGCGGGGTGCCACACCAGCCCAGGCCGCGGGAGGCCGCGCCGATCGGACAAAACGTCGCGCAATTGCGCGAAGCCATCCGCACTTGGGCGAAAGCACCGAGGCTCGATGCGTTCGGGCGTAGCCACAGCACCGCAACACCTCACCGCGGCAGCAACCCGAGCTCCATCGCGAGAGTCACGGCGCGTGTTCGGTCGCTGACGCCGAGTTTCTCGAACGCGTGCAGCAGATGCGTCTTGACGGTGGCCTCGCTGACGAACAGTGCGTCTGCTGCCGTCCGGTTGCTGTGGCCCTGAGCAACGAGGCTCAGCACCGCGATCTCCCGTTCGGTGAGGGCGACGGCGGGAGTTCGGTCGGCACCTGGGCGAGGGGCGCCGCCTGAGACGGAGACGCGGCGCACGAGCATGGCGGCGATGGAGGGGGCGAGCGCGACTTCGCCGCGGGCCACTGACCGGAGGCCGGCCAGGATCTCGGCTTCGGGCGCGGCCTTGAGGAGGTAGCCGTTGGCTCCGGCTTCAATGGCGGCCAGGATATGGTCGTCGGACTCGTAGGTGGTGAGGACCACCACCCGAATGCCCGGGTCGGCGGCGAGGATCTCGGCGGTCGCCTCGGCTCCTCCGAGAACGGGCATGCGCAGATCCATCAGCACGATGTCGGGCGCGAGCTCGTGTGCCAGCGTGACGACCTCAGCGCCGTCGGACGCCTCGCCGACGACATCGAGGTCGCCGGCCGCGGTGAGGAGCGCGACGATGCCGCTTCGAACGATGGGGTGATCGTCTGCGACGAGGATCCGGATCACGTGCGTGCGCCGGAATCGGGCCCGGCTGCGGGCACGGCTGCGGGCACCACGGCGGGCAGGGCAACCGGCAACGTCACGGTCAGCGTCGTGCCCCGGCCCGGCTCGCTCACGGTCTCCAGGTCGCCCCGCACGAGCGCAAGGCGATCACGCATCCCAGCGAGACCATACCCGTCGGATGCCTCCGCAGGATCGAAACCTCGGCCGTCGTCGTGGATGGTGAGGTGGAGGGCATTGCCGACCTCGTCGAGGAGGAGCTCGGCGTTCCGGGCGCCGGCATGCTTGCGGACGTTGGCCAGGGCCTCCTGGGCACAGCGGAGCAGCACGACCTCGAGATCCCGGTTCATGGTCGAGGCGGCAGGCGCGGCCGCCTCGACTCGGACGGCCACACCGGTCTCGCGGGTGAAGCGACGTGCCAGGCGTTCGAGTGCGAACACCAGTCCGGCGCCAAGATCGACCGGCGCGCTCCCGGCGACGAGAGCTCGCGTCTCGGAGAGTGCATCGCGGGCCGTGTCTTCGAGCAGGCCGAGGCTCTCGTCGGCGGCGCGGCCATTACCCGAGGCAAGCTCTCGGCGAGCACGCTGACCGAGCAGCACCAGTGCGGTCAGGCTCTGCGCGATCGTGTCGTGAATCTCGCGGGCGAGTCGTTCTCGCTCGCTGGTCGCCCCGGCGTCACGGCTGAGCACCGCGAGCTGTGCCTGGGCTTCACGGAGCTCGTCGATCAGACGTGCGCGCTCCTCACTTCGATCGGCTATCGCCGAAATCCACAACCCGAGAGCGAGGCTGCCGACAAGACTGATGCCTTCGATGAACACGGCCTCGGGCACACCCGTGCCGTGGGGACCGAGGGGGAGGACGAACGCGATTCCGATGGCTACCGTGAGCGCCACCGTGCCGATGACGGCGTCTCGGGTGCGGGGAAGCAGGATCCAGATGAGCGGACACGCGATGGCCTGGATCGTCGCCATGGCCGGCGAGTACGCAACCGCAACGGCGGAGCAGCCGATCAGGACGACGATGAACGGCACCGCGAGGCGCGGCCGAGAAAACGCCGGCCGCCCGATCAGCACGTACGCGACGACGAGCACGCCGAGGGTGACGAGCGCGCCGAACTGCCCGCTCTGCCCGGCGGCGATCCCGGTGACGGCCAGACCGACCAGCACCAGGATCGTCGCCACGAAGAGAGCGTGCCACCCCCTGTTTCCTGTCATGGCCTCAGCCTTCCACGGGACGGCGCCGCCCCGCAGAAGTTCTCCACAGGGGTGGATCGCAGGATGCCGGATCCATGTCGATCAGGAGTCCTTGCGGATCCACCGGAACGTGACGATCGCCGCGACGACGCCGACGACGAGCCAGATCCCCAGGGCGATAGCGACACCGGGGAGGTTCCAGGTGCCGCCCTGCTCCAGCGACTTGAACGACGAGGGCAGGAAGACCGAGCGCGTGCCCTGAGCGATCCACTTCAGCGGGAAGATCGATGCGACGTTCTGCAGCCAGCTGGGCAGCAGCGAGAACTGCAGGTAGACGCCGCTGATGAACTGCAGCACGAGAACGATCGGGATGATGACGGCGGTGGCGCTCTTGCCCGAGCGCGGCACCCGCGACAGGGCGATCCCGAGAACGGCCGACGTGGCGATCCCGAGCAGGTAGATCCAGACGAACGTCAACCATTTGGCCGCAGACGTCGGCAGCGCCACCCCGAAGGCAAAGTGCGCCAGCACGATCAGGAACGCAACCTGCAGCACCGAGGTCGCGAAGACCTGCCCGAGCTTTCCGATGAAGTACGACAGCACGGGCAGCGGTGTACCGGCGAGGCGCTTCAGCGTGCCGTCGCCGCGTTCCACAGCGATGTCGACCGCAAGATTCTGGACTCCGGAGAGCAGGATCCCCGCCGCGATCATCCCGGGAAGGTAGAAGGCGGCCGGAGTGATCCCCCCGCTCCCGTCGGGCGCCGCGCCGATGTTGCCTGCCTTGCTGAACGCCACCGAGAAGATCGTCAGCATGATGACGGGAAAGAGGAACGTGAAGAGGATGGTGTCGCCCTGGCGGAAGTACACCTTCGTCTCGTAGCGGGCTCGATCGAACCCGAGTGCGATGGCGTTCATGCGAGCTGCTCCTTCGTGTGGGTCTCGGGTCCGGGCCGACCGTCCGTGGCCGCCCCGGCCCCGACCAGGCCGAGGTAGATGTCTTCGAGGCTTGGTCGCACGACCTCGAGCGACCGCAGCTCCGCCCCCGTCTCGGCGTGCAGTCGGGCGACGAGCGCCGTCGGTTCGAGCGTGCGCACCTCGCGAAGTCCGGTCGAGTCGTGCCAGCGGACGAGCGGGACCCGCGCCTCCTGACCTCCGATCTCGTCGATGCGACCGATGTCGATCAGGCGCCCGTCGGCGATCACGCCGGCGCGGTCACTGAGTTGAGCCGCTTCGTCGAGGTAGTGCGTCGTCAGGAGGATCGTTGTGCCCTCGCGTTTGAGGGATCGGATGAGCTCCCAGAACTCGCGCCGCGCCTCCGGGTCGAAACCCGTCGTAGGTTCGTCGAGGAACAGGAGTTCGGGTCGACCGATGACGCCGAGAGCGACGTCGACTCGGCGACGCTGGCCGCCTGACAGGGCCTTGATTCGGGTGCCCGCTTTGTCGGTCAGCCCGACAGCAGCGATGGTCTCGTCGACGTCTCGATGCTTCGGGTAGATGCGAGCGAAGTGGGCCACCTGCTCGCGGACGGTGACGTTGCCGCTTTCGCCGCTCGACTGGAGCACCATGCCGAGCCGCCCTCGCCAGTCGCGGTCGGCCGTTCCCGGATCCTGCCCGAGAACGCTGACCTCGCCGGCGGTGCGGTCTCGGTAGCCCTCGAGGATCTCGATGGTCGTGCTCTTGCCGGCACCGTTCGGCCCGAGCAGGGCGAACGTCTCACCCCGGTGGATGTCGAAGCTCACGCCGTCGAGGGCGTGGAAGCTTCCGTAGGTCTTGCGCAGATCCCGCACTCGGACGTGCTCTGTCTCGGTCATGGGACCAAGCATGTCGCCGTCCGAGCCCCGGGGGAACAGTGGACCGGTCAAACCCGTATCCACCGATCGGTGGATGCGGATCAGCCAGCCACAAACCGACGGTGCATTCTCCGAGAGGTGCCGGCGCGAGTCCCCCACGTCTCGCGCCGGCCACTCACCCCGGTGTTACTGCAGCCCCTCCGGCCACTGGCACGATCAAATCATACCCGCGGGTATTTTCATATCCGTCAAAATGAGGACATGTTACGGCCCGATCAGATCCGGAAGCCCGAGACAGGCCTCGAGTCGATCGGTCGGCACGACAGCGGGCAGCACGATCTGCCACATCTGCCGCACCCGCTCGTACAGGTCGGCCCGGCCGTGCAGCGAATTGGAGACGATCTCGACGCCCGTGTAGGCGCCGATGAGATACCGAGTCAGGATCGCCGGGTCGAGGTCGGCTCGGATGTCACCCTCCTGGATCGCCTTGACGACGAGCGAGTGAAGGACCTTCTGCCAGGAGCCGTACGGGAGCTCGATATCGAGATGCGCGACGAGTTCTTCCGTCGTGAGCTTGACCCCTGCGGCGACGACGACGTCCGACAGGAGCTGCCGCGTGAAGTCGGCGTGCAGCCGGATCATGGTCGCCAACCCCGGGAGCCCTTCGGCCAGGACGTTGCGCAGGCGCTTGCCGGTGAGTCTGGTCTCCTCGTGGATCACCGCGTTGGCGAGATCGTGCTTCGACGAGAAGTGGAAGTAGAGCGCCCCCTTCGTCACGCCCGCCTCGACGGCGACGACGTCGAGAGTGGCGCGCGCGTACCCGCGCTGGGCGAACACGGTGGCTGCCGCCTGGATGATTGCGGCCTGGGTGACCTGAGCACGCACCTGTCGCGGACGGTTGGGCTTCGTGCGCTCATGGTTCGGGCGCTCGTCGTTCGGCACGGGTTACTCCGCCGTCTTTGGTTGTACGAGAAGCCCCCACCCGCAGCTTGAACTGCGCAGGCCAATGCTATCCGTGTCGCAGCACGCGATGCCAGGTGACGTGCGGGCACCCTAGGCTCGAACAATGCACATCGTGGTCGCACCCGATTCATTCAAGGGCTCCGCCGATGCCTCTGAGGTCGCCGCGGCGATCTCCCGCGGCTGGCTGAGCGTCGCCCCTGCCGACCGCACGACCCTCGCTCCCATGGCCGACGGCGGCGAAGGAACCCTCGATGCATTTGAAGCATCCGTCCCGGGTGCCGTTCGTCGGCGAGTGACCGTCACCGGGCCGGTCGGTGCACCCGTCGATGCGAGCTGGCTTCTGCTGCCGGACGGGACCGCGGTCGTCGAACTCGCCTCGACGAGCGGGATCACCCTCCTCGGGCCGGACGGCCTCCAAGCGCAGGATGCGGGAACGCGCGGCTTCGGCGAAGCGATCGCGAGCGCGCTGGCCGCCGGGGCGACCCGGCTCCTGCTCGCCGTGGGCTCAAGCTCGTCGACCGACGGCGGGGCGGGAGCGCTGCAAGCGCTCGGCGCCCGGATCCTGGACGCCGACGGACACGATATCGGCCCCGGATCCCGGGGGCTCGCCCAGGTCGCGTCGGTCGATCTGACCGGTCTGGCGCCACTCCCAGAACGCGGCGCCATCGTCGTCTCGGACGTCTCGAACCCCCTGCTCGGCACGACCGGAGCGGCCGCTGTTTTCGGCCCGCAGAAGGGTGCCACCGCCGCCGACGTCACGACCATGGATGCGGCACTGGCCCGGTTCGCCGCACTCCTTCCCGTCGATCCGTCCACGCCGGGGGCCGGGGCCGCGGGAGGCACCGCCTTCGGGCTCCTCTGCTGGGGGGCCACCCTCGAACCCGGTGCCGCAGTCATCGCGGAAACAACCGGCCTCCGCAGAGCGATCGCCACCGCCGACGTCGTCATCACCGGCGAGGGCCGCTTCGACTCCCAGTCGGCAGCGGGCAAGGCGCCGACATTCGTGCTCGGCCTCGCGCGCGAGGCGGGGGCGCGCAGGATGCTCGTGGCCGGGTCCATCGAGACCGACACGGAGGGCTTCACCGCCGCTGTCTCCCTCGTCGACCTCGCCGGCTCGGTCGAGCGGGCCGTAGCCGACCCGATCCCCTGGCTCGAGCGTGCCGGGGCGAGGCTCGCCGAGGCCGCCCGAGGCTAGCGGGACGCAGGACGTCGGGCTCTACGGCAGCTTCGCAGACACAGGATCCAGCCCGGTCGTCTGCGAGAACGTCGACCGGGCAAGCTTCCGCAGCTCGGGCAGCTGCCCGGCGAACACGTCTTCGTCACGGGCCGTGACGCTGCCGTGTGACTTGTCGGTGATGTCGGCGAACCGGGTTCCGACGTCCGTGTACTGCCAGAACGTGAACGACGACCAGCCCGCCGGCAGAGGCTCGGCTCCGGCGGTCTCCCCGAGGCCGCGCGACGCGACGAACCGGGCGATGTAGAGCGGATTCTGCGCGAAGACCCACGTATCGCCGGTACAGGTCTTCCACCAGCCCGCGGTCGTGTAGATGGCAGGCACCCGACCCGTCAGCGAGATGACGGTGTCGCTGAACTGGCTGATCCAGTGCCGCATCTCTTTCGGGGTGAGACCCCAGCAGCTGTTCGTGCCGTCAGACGCGGCGTAGGGATCGTACTCAATATCGAGGAGCGGGGGCAGCGTTGTCGAGCCGTCGACCCGGCCTCCGCCCAGGGAGCGCAGCGAGTGAATGAAGTAGGTCGCCTGGACGACACCCGACGAGGTGTTCGGCTTGGCGAAGTGGTACGCACCCCGGATGATGCCCACGCGCGCGGCACCGGTGTACTGGTTCTTGAGGCGAGCACTTGTGTAGGTCGACCCCTCTGTCGCCTTGATGTAGGCGAAGCGGGCGCCGGCGGCCAGGGCTTTGTGCCAGTTCACGCCGTGCTGATAGGCGCTGACGTCGACTCCGAGCACGTCGAGCGCCTGGGGAACCTGCTTCGACGAGGCCGGCACTCGACCCGATCGGGCTCCGGCACCGGTCACAGACACCCCGGTCACCAGGACCAGGGCGAGAACGACGGCTACGCCAACCCGCAGACGAGTGCCATTCATTGCCGCGACCTCGGCAGGGAGCTCAGGCGTCGGCTGAGACGCTCAGGGTCGGGTAGTCGGTGTACCCGTGCGCACCCGGCGAGTAGAACGTCGACGTGTCTGGCTCGTTCTCGTCGGCCTGCTCTCGCCAGCGCTCGGCGAGGTCGGGATTGGCGAGCGCGAGACGGCCGACGGCGACTGCGTCGGCGTGCGACCCCTCCACGAGGGCGATGGCCTCGGCGCGCGTCGTGACCCTGCCGAAACCGGAGTTGACGATGAAGCCGCCGTCGAATCGACGGCGGAGGTCTTGCACGAGCGAGCCCTCGAGATCGTGGTGCAGGATGCTGAGGTAGGCGAGACCCAGCGGGGCGAGACCGTCGACCAGCGCCTCGTAGGTTGCCCGGACGTCGGCTTCGTCGTTCTCGACGATGCCCTGGACCGCGTGCTCTGGCGAAATTCGGATGCCGGTGCGGCCGGCCCCGATGGCCTCTCGAATGGCCTTCGTCACCTCGAGCACATAGCGGACGCGGTTCTCCGGCGAGCCGCCGTACCCGTCGTCGCGCACGTTCGAGACCGGTGAAAGGAACTCGTGCAGCAGGTAACCGTTCGCGGAGTGGATCTCGACCCCGTCGAATCCGGCCCGGATTGCGTTTCTCGCGCCGAGAACGAGGCCCTCTTTCGTGCTCTCCAGCTCGTCGACCGTGAGCGCATGAGGCACCGGGAACGGCTCTTTGCCCTCGGACGTTCGGGTGACACCGTCGATGGCGAGAGCACTGGGCGCCACGATGCGATCGGTGCCGGTGATGTGGGGGTGGGAGGCCCGGCCGCCGTGCATCAGCTGGAGGACAATCACGCCGCCCGCCGCGTGGACGGCATCGGTGACAACGCGCCAAGCTTCGACCTGTTCTTCGGTCTCGATGCCGGGTTGACCCAGGTAGGCCTTGCTCTCTTGGACGGGCCACACACCCTCGCTGACGATCAGCCCGAGACCGGCCCTCTGCGCGTAGTACTCGACGACGAGCTCACCCGGCACGCCGGTCTCGCTCGAACGCATGCGGGTGAGGGGTGCCATCACGATTCGGTTGGCAAGTCGGAGGTCGCCCAGAGCGACAGGCGAGAAGAGATCCATGGTGCAAGCCTAGGTGGCTCGGCCTTCGAGCCTGCTGCGTTCTCCACAGGCCCGAGTGATCGCCGCCTTCTCAGACCAGCGCAGCGCCCACGAGCTTCTGGGTCTCCTCCTGCAGCGCGGGCCCCGTCGGCGACAGCAGCTGAATCAGGCCGACGAACACCACGTCGTTCTCGGGGTCGACCCAGAACCAGGTGCCGGCCGCACCGTCCCACTGGTACGTGCCACGGCCCACGGGCAGCCCTGCCGCCTCAGGATCGGTGAAGACCAGCCCATTGAATCCGTAACCCGTGCCGGGCCTGAGCGACTGGCTGCCGACGCCGAAGCCTCCCGAGATGATGTCGTCCGAGACATGATTCGAGGTCATCAGGTCGATGCCCTCAGCACTGACGATGCGTACCCCGTCGAGTTCCCCGCGCCCGAGGATGGCATGCGCGAACCGGGCATAGTCGCCGATCGTGGAGACGAGCCCTGCACCGCCGGCCGGCATCGCGGGCTCGCTCTCGAAATCGGGAAGGAGCGGATTCGCCACCGGTTGCAGCGTAAGGGGCCGGCCGGATGCCGGATCCGGGCCTGTGTAATAGAGGGTCGCTCGCCGGTCGACCTTCGCCGGATCCGTGAAGAAGGCTGTCTCGGTCATGCCGAGCGGGCCGAAGATGTTCTCGGCGAAGAACTCGCCGAGCGGCTGCCCGGAGAGGCGCTCGATGAGTGCGCCCTGCAGGTCGACCGACAGGCTGTAGAGCCACTTCGTGCCCGGCTGGTAGTTGAGCGGCACGGAGGCCATGCGCCGGGAGAACTCCGGCAGATCGGGCGACGACATCACGTCGGCCTTGGCATAGAAGGCGTCAACGGGGTTCTCGGGGTCGCTGCCGTAGCTGAACCCTGCCGTGTGGGTGAGGAGCTCGCGAAGGGTCGGTGCGTGCGTCGGCGCCACCAACAGCGGCACCCCGTGATCGTCGAAGCCGGCGAAGACGCGGACGCCCTCGAACTCCGGAAGGTGCTTCGCGATCGGGTCGTCGAGTTGCCACAGACCGCGGTCGTGAAGAATTGTCATCGCGACCGCCGTGACCGGCTTGGTCATCGAAAAAATGCGGAACAGCGTATCGGGAGTGAGCGGCTTGCCCGTTGCCAGGTCGTCGACGCCGAGGATGCTGGTGTGGACCACGCGCCCGTGTCGCGCCACGAGCGTGGAGACCCCCGCGAGCACCCCGGCGTCGACGTACGCCTGGAGCGCCCTGTCGACCAGGGCGAGACCCTCGGGCGAGACTCCGGCTTCTCTGGGGGCGGCGGTGGGGAGACCCACCATCAGCGGCGCCCCAGTCGCCGCTCACCGGAGGCACCCGGAGTGTAGGTCAAGCCGTAGTGCTTGAAGATCTCCGGCTCGCGTGCCGCTTCGAGCTCGCCGTCCGTCTCGATCGACGGGGCGTCTCTCACCAGCTTCTTACCGACGGTGACCTTCAGGTATTTCGGGCTTAGGAGGGCGCCCTCGAGGGGAACGAAAGCGAGTCGCCTGCCGCTGAGCAGACCCATCTCAACAGTTGCGAAGGTCGGCAGCTCACTCGCCGTGTCGTAGTAGTAACTCTCGAGCGTTCCGACTTTGTCGCCGTCGGTGTCGACGACGGCCAAACCCAGCCAGTCTCGGATGTTCTCGGGCTCGAACATGGCGGTGCCTCTCCCTCTCACGGGGGTCGACCCGTGCCTTGGGTATGACGCTAGTACCCCGGGCTACGCCCGCGGGAGGTTCAACTCGCCAAAGCGTGAACTTCGTCACGGGTGGGGTACGAGCCCTGGGCGCCTTCCTTCGTGGCGGCGAGGCTGCCGACTCGGACGGCGAACCGGGCGGCGTCGGCCAGGTCGTCGCCCGCGGCCAACCGGACGGCGAGGGCACCCATGAATGCGTCGCCGCAACCGGTCGTGTCGACCGCCGTGACGACCGGAGAAGGCACGGCGACCGGAGGTGTGCCGCCATCGAAGACGACGCAACCGTCGGCACCCGTCGTGATGACGGCCCTGGCCACTCCTCGGGCGGCAATCCCTCTGCCCACGGCCGCCGGGTCGTCCAGGGTCGCGCCGAGGAGCTGCGCGGCCTCGTGCTCGTTGACGAGGAGCACATCGGTGAGTCGAACGAGCTCGTCGGGCACTCGGTCGAGAGGCGAGAGGTTGGTCAGGATGGTCACGCCACGCTCGTGCGCGATGCGGGCCGCCGCGAGGACGACGTCGAGCGACACCTCGAGGCAGAGACCCAGGACCGCGGCTTGGTCGAAGGCGTCCGTCGTCAGGTCATCAGCCGTCAGAGTGCCGTTGGCGCCGGGCGAGACGATGATCGTGTTCTCGGCATGGGCGTCGACCGTAATGACCGCCGTGCCGGTCGCCACGGAGGGATCAACTCGCACGCGACCGGTGTCGACACCGGCGGTGCGGGCGGACGCCAGGAGCATCCTTCCGTTCTCGTCGTCACCGACAGCGCCGACGAGACGGACGTCGCCACCCAGGCGGGCGGCAGCGACGGCCTGATTCGCGCTCTTGCCACCCGGCAGAGTCTGCAGAGCCGAGCCGCGCAGCGTCTCACCGGGGCGTGGGAATCGTTCGACCCGCACGACGAGGTCCGCATTGAGCGACCCGACGATGACGATGCCGCCCGCCACCGACGTGTTGCTCATGCCGCCACTCCGCCCTCGCCGATCGCGGTGAGAGCGTCGGTGACAAGGCCCCAGAAACGCTCATGGTCGAGCGTCGTGGCTGCCGAGGTAGTGCAGTCGTCGGGCGCTGGCGCTCGGAAGTCGGCGACAGTCATGCCGAGAGTCAAGGTTCCGGTCAGCTCGATGTCGATCGGCACTTTGACCGTCTCGACGATCGTCGGGTCGATCACGTAGGCCACGGCGCAGGGGTCGTGCACGGGAGGCGAGTCGAAACCCTGTACCTCACGGTAGGTTCTGCCGAAGAACTCGAGGAGCTCGCCCACGAACCGCGAGGGCGCCGTGCCGACGGCGGCGATCTGCGCGGCGACCGCCGCGGTGGCGAGCGCCTGATGCGTCAGGTCGAGACCGACCATGACGACGGGCCAGCCGGCGTTGAAGACGATGTGCGCCGCCTCAGGGTCGATGGCGATGTTGAACTCGGCGACGGCGCTCCAGTTGCCGACGTGGTACCCGCCGCCCATGAGCACAACCTCCTGCACGAGTTCAACGAGGCGCGGTTCGCGGCGAACGGCCAGGGCCAGGTTGGTCATGGCGCCGGTGGCGACGAGGGTGACCGTGCCCGGCTCGCGCGATAGGACGGTGTCGATGATGACATCGACCGCGTGCCTCGGATCCAGTTCGAATGTCGGATCCGGAAGCACCGGCCCGTCGAGCCCGGACTCACCGTGGATGTCGGTTGGATGCTCGATCGTGCGAACGAGCGGACGGTCGGCCCCCGCGGCGAAGGGGACACCGGAGATGCCGGCGATCGCGGCTACGGACAGCGCGTTTCGCGTCACCTTCGCCAACGTCTGATTGCCGAAGACGGTGGTGACGGCGGCCAACTCGATACGCGGGTCGCCGTGCGCGAGAAGAAGCGCGACGGCATCGTCATGACCCGGGTCGCAGTCGAGGATGATCGTTCGTGCCACTTTTGCTCCACTTCGCTGACTACGTCTACGTTCTCTCCCTCAAGTGAAGCAGACCCCGGCCCCGCGCCCGGCGAGTGTCCACGATCGGCTGCCCAGATGGCGCCGCGGCCGCACAATCTGGACACTCGCCGAACGAGCGGGGAGAGACAGAACGAGCGGGGAGAGACAGCGGGGGCGACCAGCGCAGTACCCTTCGGGGGTGACAGCGAGCGACCCGCGGTTCGGCATCGAGCTCTACGAGGAGCCGGGCGACAGCCAGGACGTCGAGGGTGCGCCCATGACGCTCGTCGGCCACGTCTGGAGCAGGGACGCCGAGCGAATCGTCACGACAGCCACGGGCGCCGTGCTGATCGTCGACCCGGGCGGCACCAACCCGGCGCCTCTCAACAGCAGCCTCGAGGCGACCCGCGCCTTTCTGGAAGCATTCCGCGTGTACTACGCAGGGCACCGGCCCGCCCCGGCACCCCCGATGACGCGCGACGAGGCCCGTGCCCGGCTCCGCGCTCTGCAGCGGGGCGAGCTGCCGAGCGAACCCGAGCCTGCACCGCCGATCGCGCAGCCCCTGCGCCTCGCGACCCTCACCACGCACCTCACCGCGATCGACCCTGCCGCGGTGACTCCCGGATCCTGGTGGTCCAGGATCCTGGAGCAGCTCACCTAGGACACCCGCAGCGGCCGAACGACCAGCAGCACCAGCCGCCTAGTGGCAGCGAAGGCCGGGGGCCGGCACCGTTTCGTCGATCAGATACGCGTCGATGGCCCGATTGACGCAGCTGTCACCCTTGTCGTAGGCGGTGTGTCCCTCGCCGACGTAGGTGACGAGGTGCCCGCTGTCGAGCTGTTTGGCCAGTGCGACCGCGCCCGCGTAGGGCGTCGCGGGGTCGCCGGTCGTTCCGACGACGACGATCGGCCCGGCCCCTTTGGCAGTGACCGGCGCGGGGAACTCGACTGGGCCGACCGGCCATTCCGAACAGAGGATGTCTCCGTAGGCGGAGTAGATGCCGAGCACCGGAGCGGCCTTCTCGAGTTCTTTCGCCTGGTGGCGCATGTCGGGCAGGTAGTCGTCGGATCCGGATTCGAGGCAGTCGATCGCCGTGCTCGCCGCGTATAGATTGTCTTCGTAGCGCCCCTTCGAGGAGCGGTCGTTGTAGGCGTCGGCGAGGGCGAACGCGGCGTCGGCCCTGCCCGCGATCGTCTCGCGAAACATCTCCGTGAGATCGGGCCAGTCCGACGTGTCGTACAGCGGCGTGATGATCGCCAGCGACAGGGTCGCCGCACCGAGCCGGCGGCCGTCGCTCGCGGTGAGCGGATGCGCCGCCACCCTGTCGAGCAGGGCCGTGACGCTCACCAGGGCGCTGTCGGTCGACCCGAAGAAGGGGCAGGATCCGGCGCCGGTCGCCTCGGCCGAGCCCCGGAGGCATGCGGTCATATAGGCCTTGAGATCCCCCTCGAAGGCCTTCATCTGAGCGACTGTCCCGTCGCCTCCGCCGGTATCCGCCCAGGGATCGTCGGCGCCATCCAGGACGAAGCGGCCGACGCGCCCAGGGAAGAGGCCGGCGTAGATCGTGCCGAGGTAGGAGCCGTAGGAGTAGCCGATGTAGTTCAGCTTCGCCTCGCCGAGATCGGCGCGGATGAGGTCGAGGTCGTGGGCCGTGCTCGTGGTGTCCACGTGGGCGAGGAGGCGCCCCGAGTGCTTTTCGCACGCGTCGGCGAATCCGCGGGCGGCCTTCCGGTCGGCGGCCAGCCAGGCGCTGGATCCGATTTTGCCCGGCAGGATGGTGTAGAGATAGCGGTCCATGTCGGCATCGTCGTAGCACTTCACGGCGCTCGAGTAGCCGACGCCGCGGGGGTCGAAGCCGATCACGTCGTAGTCCTTCGCCACGGTCCCATCGACGGCTGCCGTCGGCGAGGAGCCGACGAAGGAGGTGCCCGAGGCTCCTGGCCCGCCGGGGTTCACGACGATCGCGCCGTGGCTGGCTCCGGTTGCCCGATGCTCCAGCAGCGCGAGAGTCACCGAGCCGCTCGCCTCGTCGTTCCAGTCGAGCGGAGCCTTCACGGATCCGCACCGGTACTCGTGGCCGCAGTTCCACCACTCGATGGGTGCGGTGTACTGCGCCTCGAGACTGGCTGCGACGTTGGTGGCAAGCCCGCGCGCCACTCCGAGGCCGGCTGCCACGACACCGACGAGCGTCACAACGATCACGAACCGGTGCGCGCCGAGCCACCGTCGAATCGCTGCGATCACGTCTCTCCCCGTTCCTGCCACCACGGGCTCTCGACACCGTAACGGACCGGCCACCCCGGCTCAAAATGACACGGAGCTACCGGGTGGGAGTCCGGCTCCGAACCCGGTGCATGACGATGAGTGCGAGTGCGACGGCCGAGGGCACGACCCGGGCCAACCTCGAGCATGCCTGGACGGTGGGCACTCCCATGACGCCCGTCGGGTATTACCCGAAGTACGGCCCGCTGCCGGCCGTGATCCGCGTTCGCGACCAGACGGGGCCGTGGGACGCACCCGGCCAGACCCGCAAGCTGATGCTTTCGGACGGCGGCAGCGTCGTCGAACAGGTCGTGCGGGTCGAGCGACCACACCTCATGGTCTATGAGCTGGGTGATTTCCAAAAGGTCTTCGGGCGCCTCGTTTCCGGGGCGCGCGCCGAATGGATCTACACCGCCGAGGGCGACGGGGCACGCATCCGGTGGACGTACACCTACTTCGCGAAGCCGGGCGCTGGGATCCTCGTCAAGGCCATCATCCGCATCTTCTGGGCGCCGTACATGAAGCGAGTGCTGCCCGGAATCCTGTCCGAGATCGACCGAACGTCGTCCACGTCTAGCTAGGGCGTACCCGTTCAGACAGCGCCCGCCGGTGCCCCGCCCGGACGAACACCCCCGTGACGAGCGCGCCGACGACGAGCAGCGCCGCGCTCAGCGCGATCAGGTGTCCGATGCCGAGCAGCGCCCCGAACACCCCGAGCGAGACGCCCCCGACGACACGGAATCCGCTCGAGAACATGCTGTAGACGCCGAGCACGCGACCGCGTTCGGCGGACGGTGCCTCGAGTTGCACGATGCTCTGACCGATCGAGGTCGAGGCGATGTTGGCGACTCCGCCGACGACGAGGGCGACGACGGCCAGGAGGTAGCTGCCGGTCGAAGCGAAGATGAGCGTCGTTACTCCGAAGAGCGCCGTTGTCACGACGGCGGCGCGAGCGTTGGGTTTGATCACGCCGGTCGCCTCCAGCAGGAACCCGCCGACCACTCCACCGGCGCCGTTGGCGAAGAGCAGCACGCCGTAGGCCAGCCCCGCCGACCCCGCGCCGAGGGTGTTCGCAAAGACCGGCATCGAGGTCTGCAGCGCCCCGCCGATGAAGATCGCCGTCAGCGCGGCCAGCACCATCATGCTCATCAGGAGGCGATCGGATCCCACCTTCCCCAGCACGCGCAGCGTGTCGAGCATCGTCAGCCGGGCCCGCGAGACGACGGCCTCCCGAGTGTGACCGGTGAACTTCGTGCGGAAGAGGAAGAGCGTCAACGGCAGGTAGAAGAGCACGTTCGTGAAGATGCCGGCGGTCGACCCGAGGCCGAGCAGGAGCGCCGACCCTACGACCGGGCCGAGCAGGACCCCGAGGCTCTTGAACGTGGCATTCAACCGAATCGCACTCGTCAGATCTCTACGACCGGCGAAGTCGTGCAGCATCAGCTGCTCCGCCGGCGACCACATCGACCCGGCCATCCCGTGCATCACGAGCAGGACGCACGCCATCCAGACCTGGAGCGATCCGGTCGCGAAGAGGATGCCCCAGCTGACCGACACCAGCATGAACAGCACCTGCGCGCCCTGGATCAGTCGTCGGCAGTCGTAGCGTTCGGCGAGGGATCCGAACCAGATCGAGAGCAGCAGGAACGGCAACCAGTGGCTCACGACCTCGAACCCGACGAGGGTCGGCGAGTGGAACTTCTGCCAGAGCACCCAGTAGGTGATGACGTGCTCGACATTGTCGGCCATCATCGCAAGACCGGCCCCGAAGAGGTAGGGGCGCGACTCACGGTTGCGAAGGGCAGCGAAGCGGAGGGGGATGTCGGTCAATGAATGCTCCGGGCGGGCCGTCAGAGCCGGTCGATCTCGGCGTCGTCGAGCCCGACCCAACGCAGGTATCCGCGCACGGATCCGAAGCGCTCCTCAACATGCTGGACCACGTGAATCGCCGTCTCGGGCACGCAGCGATGCATCCGCCTCGTGTAGTCGAGGTCGGTCGACTCGGCGACCTCCCGGCGGAACCGGTCGACGAGCGCGGGCCCGGTCGCCGCGTAATCGGCGCCGATCGCGTCGAGGTCGGCTCCCCAGAGGCGGGCCAGGAACGCACTGACGATTCCGGTGCGGTCCTTCCCCGCCGAACAGCAGACGAGCACATCACCATCGGTCGCGGCAACGGCGCGAAAGACGTCGCCGATCGTGCGGCGGTGACGCTCCAGCCAGTCGACGTACTGCCCCTCGAGCTCGAGGGCGTCGAGGGCGGTGTCATAAGGGATCAACGGGTCGAAGAGCGGAACGGGCCGATAGCCGAGAGTCGCAGCCAGCGGGTGTTCGAGCGCGCGGATCTCGTCATCGCGGCGAAGGTCGATCACGGTCTCGACCGAGGCGGGGTACGCGCCCGGCTCGACGTCTTCGGTGTTGGAGCGGAACACGGTGCGTCTGCGGCCGGCCTGCAGGCCGGGGCCGCCGACTTCGCGAAGATTAGTGAGGGTTGGGGACGGCGACGTCATGAGATCGAGTCAAGCACAGGATCCGGGCCGGTCCGGGCGCGACGAGTGCGCTTGAGTAGCGTTGGCCCGGTGAGTAGAGACCCGTTCGTCGTCGATCACCCGGCCGATCTCGACGCGCTCGCCTGCCTCCGGGTGGCGGAGGGTCGCCGTCTCCGCCTCGGGGAACGACTCCTAGCGGACCTCCGGGCCGGACGCAGCGCACTGCTCGAGCGGCTCGAAACCGGCGACGCCGTCTACGGGGTGACCACGGGGATGGGAGCGTCGAGCACGATCCGCCTCGACCCCGACGCCCAGGCAGCACACCAGCAGAACCTCATGCGTGCCCGGTCGGTCGGCTCGGCGCCGTGGCTCGACGCACGGGAGACCCGGGCCGCAGTGGTCGTGCGGCTGCGCACCCTGCTCAACCCGGAGGCGGGGGTGTCGGCCGAGCTCTGCGAGCGTCTGGTGGAGCTCCTGAACCGCGACGTGCATCCTGCGATTCCGTCCACGCGGCTCGGAGCGGCCGGCGAGATCATTCCGCTCGCCCACCTCGGTGCTGTCATCACCGGCGAAGGCGAATGCCTGGGCGAGGCCGGGGTCATCGCAGCTGCCGCCGCCCTCCGCGATGCGGGGCTCGACCGGTTCCGGCTCGGGCCGAAGGAGGGCGTCGCGCTCATCGAGGGGGTTCCGGTCACCACCGGACTTGCTCTGCTGCGAGCGCAGGAGGCACGACGGCTCGTCGCTCAGGTCACCGCCGCTCTGGCCGCCGAGCTCCGGCTCGTGGGTGCGAGTCGTGACCCGTTCCAGTCGGAGCTGGCCCGTGAGGATCCGGAGTTGGCGATCATCCTCGCCGACATTCGGCGGCTTGCCGGGGAGGAGACCATGCCGTCCGCCCTGCAGGCGCCGCTGTCGTTCCGCGTGGTCGGCCCGGCGCTGGCCCAGGTGCTGCGGGCGACGTCGGCCGTCGACGCGGCGCTTCACCGCGCCCTCGCCGGAGTCACCGACTCCCCCGCTTTCCTCGACGGAGCCTTCGTCGGGACGGCCGGCTTCGACGGTTTCGACCTCGCGGGCGCGCTCGACGGCCTTCGTGTGGCGACGGTGCACGTGGCCGAGGTGGGCGCCGCGCGACTGCACCGGCTGCTCGACGACCGCGTCACCGACCTGCCACGGCAGCTCTCCGATCGGCCGGGGCTGGATGCCGGGATGGTCACGGTGCACAAGCGGGCCGCAGGCGTCGTCCACGAGCTCGTCCGCAACGCGCAGCCGGCGAGTCTTGGCGCTATCGAGACGTCGCTCGGCCAGGAGGACGTCCAGTCGTTCTCGGTCGAGGCTGCGGTGGCGCTGGCTCACGCGCTCGACGGGGCACGCGATGTGCTGGCCTGTGAGCTGCTCGCGGTCGTGCACGGTCGTCGACTTGCCGTCGGGCGCGACGACGTCGGGCGCGACGACGTCGGGGGCGGGGCCGTCGGGGGCGGGGCCGTCGGGGCGCCCGTCGACGCCCTGATCGACCGGCTCGACGCGATCCTTCCGGCCGGAACGTCCGACCGGCCCTTCGGCCGCGACATCGTGGCGATCCTCGACGTGCTCGACGAGGGGTGGGGATAACCCCACCAGAAGAGGTCAGGTACCCGGCTCGTCGCCGGTGACCCGGATCCGTAGCGTCGAACAAGTCGGATCGGCGCACCGTGATCACACTGTCGCGCTGGATCCGCTCTCCGAAAGGTACTCCCGTGGATCAGCTCAACGCGATCGTCGTCGCACTCGCCGCCTCGCCCTGGGCTCTCGTCGTCCTGGCACTACTGGTCGCGCTCGATGGCTTCTTCCCGCCGATCCCGAGCGAGTCCGCCGTGGTCGCCCTGGCAGCGATCGGCGCGGCGACGGGCTTCCCCAACCCCTGGCTGGTGCTTCTGGCTGCCGCCGTCGGGTCCTTCGTCGGCGACAACGTGGCGTACCTCATCGGGCGGCGGCTCGGCCTGTCGAGGATCCGGTGGTTGCGTCGTCCTCGAATCGCGGCACTCCTCAAGACCGCCCAGTCGAACCTTGAGCGGCGCCCGGCATCCGTCGTGCTCACGGCGCGGTTCATCCCGGTGGGCCGAGTCGCGGTGAACATGATGGCGGGCGCGAGCGCGCTCTCGCATCGCCGATTCGTCATCCTGACAGCCCTGTCGGGCGCGGCCTGGGCGGCCTACTCCATCCTGGTCGGTGTCGTCGCCGGTTCGTGGGTCCGTGACAACCCGCTTCTCGGGGTTGTCGGTGCCGTCGTCGTAGCCTTGCTCGTCGGGGTGGTTCTCGATCGCGTGTCGAGCCGCCTGAGTCGCCGCTCGGCACGGTCTGCCCCGCGGGCGACGCATCGAGAACAGACCGGCACCGCGGTCCGCGCCGACTCAGCCACGAGAATGTCCTCATGACCGGTTATCTGAAGGCGTGGCAGCGTCTGCCCGGCGAGCTCGGGTTCCTCCTCGCTGCCCTCCCGGTCTCGATCGCCGCCTTCGCGACCGTCTGGGTCGTCATCGCCGTCGGCGTCGGCCTGAGCGTCCTCTGGATCGGCATCCCGATCGTCATCGGCGCGCTCCTGGTCGCCCGCCGCTTCGGGAGCTTCGAGCTCCACCGCCTCGAGCGGGCGGGACGTCCCCCGGTCGAGCGGCCCGACTGGTCTGACGGTCCGGAGGTGCCGGCCACGGAGAGGTCGACCAGCTTCGCGCGCTTCAGGAGGCGTCTCTCCGACGGCCGCTCCTGGCTCGCCTTCGTCCATTCCGCCGTCGTCGAACTGGCCCTCAGCTGCGTCACATTCACCCTCGCGGTGCCCTGGGTGATGCTCGCCGTAGCAGGCACCACGTATCCGGCCTGGATCCGGCTCGTCCCACCACCCGATCTCTCGTCGCTGGGCGAGATCTCCGCGGAGAATCTCGGCACAGTCGACCTCGGAGTCGTCGCCGCGACCGCAGCCGGGATCATCGCACTCATCACGCTCCCGCTCGTGGTCCACGGCCTCGTCCTCCTCCACGACCTGGTCGCCCGCGCGATGCTCGGCGAATGGTCGTCCGCCGCCCTTCGTCGCGAGATCGCCGCGTCGGAGGCCTCCCGGGAGTCGGCGCTCCTCGCCGAGGACACCGCGCTGCGCCGCCTCGAACGGGACATCCACGATGGGCCACAGCAATCCCTCCTGCGCATCCAATACGACCTCGCCTCGGCCGGGCGACGACTCGGCGACGACCACGAGGCCAAACCCCTTGTCGACGGCGCCCTGCAGCTGACCAAAGAGACGCTGAAGGAGCTCCGCGAGATCGGACGTGGTCTTGCACCACCCCTCCTGCAAGACAGGGGGCTCGTCTCGGCCGTCACCGCCCTCGGCGCCCGCAGCGTGATCCCGGTGACGACGACGGTCACCCTTGACGGCGACCCCGACACCCTCGTCGACGTCGAGCGCAGCGCCTACTTTGTCGTCTCCGAGCTCCTCGCGAACGTCACGAAGCACTCGGGCGCCTCCGAGGCGACCGTCGCCCTGCAGACGCGGTCGACCGCTCTCGGCCGCGACCTCTGTATCGACGTCACCGACAACGGCGAGGGAGGTGCAGTCGACATGCCCGACCACGGCCTCGCCGGGCTCCGCCAACGACTCGACGGCCTCCGGGGCACGCTCGACCTCACCAGCCCTCCGGGCGGCCCCACCCGGGTCACGGTCGTGATCCCCCTACGCTGAGGGCATGCCGACCGAGACGGATATCCCCCGGATCCGGGTCGTCCTCGCCGACGACTCCACCCTCCTCCGCGAAGGGCTCGCACGACTCTTCGACGAAGCAGGATTCGAGGTCGTGGCCCTCTACGACTCGGCCGAGCCGCTGCTCGCCGAGCTCGACACCACGCATCCCGATGTGGCGGTCCTCGACATCCGCATGCCGCCGACGTTCCGTGACGAGGGCGTCCGTGCGGCCGTCGCCCTGAAGCGCGACCATCCTGCCGTGGGCGTCCTCCTGCTCAGCCAATACGCCGAGGTCGATTACGCCACCGAGCTGATGGAGAACGGTCACGGCGGCGTCGGCTACCTCCTGAAAGACCGGGTCTCGTCACTCACTGCGCTGCGTGATTCCGTGCTGCGGATCGTCGACGGCGGCACCGTCATCGACGAGGACATCGTGCGCGAACTACTGGCTCGACGACGCGATCCGCTCGAGTCACTCTCTCCGCGCGAGCTCGAGGTGCTCTCGCTGATGGCCGAGGGCAAGACGAATCAGGCCATTGCCGACGATCTCCACGTGGTCGTCGGCTCGGTCGAGAAGCACAGCACCGCGATCTTCCAGAAGCTCGGCCTCGATGCCGGAGGCAGCTCGCACCGTCGCGTGCTCGCCGTGCTCGCGTGGCTGCAGCATCGCCCTCTGCGGTGAACTCCTCGTCACGAACACGTTCGTGACGAACGTGTTCGTGATATAGTGAAGTCATGGCAA
>JAODMX010000480.1 GCA_025464735.1 Frondihabitans sp.
GCTCAAGGCGATCGGCAAGCAAGGCCTCTCTCTGGGGCCCGGAGACGGTTTCCAAGCAAGCTGGATGATCGACGCCTACCTCCCCACGACGTCGACGTCCAGCCAATTGCAGAACTACCTCACGAACTGGGAGTCGAGCAAGACGAAGATCACGGCGAAGTACACCGACGCCCCCTTCGTCAACGCCGTCGCGCAAATCCAGGCGATGGGCAAGGCCGGCGTGTTCCAGACCGGATACCTCGGTCAGTCCGTAGCGCAGTCGGAGTCGAACTTCGTCCAGCAGAGCGCCGGCATGGTGCTCGACGGAAGCTATAGCCCGGCGACGTTCAAGAAGGACGGCATCTCGTTCAACTACGACTGGCTGCTGCTGCCGCCGGTCGACACCTCGAAGAAGACGCAGGTCTCGCTCTACAACGGTGATGCCTACGCCATCCCCGCCCGCGCGAAGAACCCGACTGTGGCCAAGCAGTTCCTCGAGTCGATCATGTCCGTCGAGGGCCAGACGACGACGACCGCTTCCGGAAGCCTTCCGTCAGTGAACGACGTCCCGCAGAGTGCCTTCAAGAACAGTGCGGTGCAGACGCAGGAGATTCTCGCTGACGAGGCCAAGAACGGCGGCCAGCCCGGCTGGACCTCGGTCGTGCCAGGTGGCCTCGGCCAGCAGCTCGTCGACCCGAAGGTGCAGGAGATGCTCAACGGTAACGGCACCCCGTTGTCGATCGGCCAGGCTGTAGCCACCGAGCTGCAGACGGTTCGTTCCGGCAGCGCCAACTAGGGTATTCGTCCGCTCTCCCGAGGGGGCGAGTCTCACAGCTCGCCCCCCTCGGGTCTCACCACGCAAACGAAGGGAACACATCGTGGCCACAATCGAAAGCCGCAACGCGGCCAGACGCCCGGCCGCTCGGGCGGACGCTCGCGCCGGAACGCGTCGGCCGTCTGGCCGACCGGGAATCGTCGGCACTCGACGCACAACCGTGGCATTCGCGGTACTCCCGGCAGTGATCCTCATCGTCGGCTTCCTCGGGGTTCCCGCCATCCAGGGCATCCGGATCGCGTTCTCCGACTGGCGCGGCTTCGGCCCGGTCGACTTCATCGGGTTCGGCAACTTCGTCAACGCGATCAAGAACACGCCATTCCTCGGATCCTTGGGGATCACCGCGATCTATTCGCTCTCGAGCATGGTGGGCATCGTGGTTGTCGCGACCCTCCTCGCCGTCGCGGTGAGCTCCCGAATGAAGGGTTCGCCCTTCTACCGTGTCGTCTGGTTTCTGCCCGGAATCGCGCCAGTCGCCGCCGTCGGCGTCTTCTGGTCGGTCGCGTTCCAGCCGCACACCGGCATCATCAACGTCTTCCTCGGCGCAATCGGCCTCGGCAGCAACCATGCCTGGCTCGCGAGCGAGAACCTGTCGATCTACCCGACGATCTTCGTCACGATCTGGGCCAACGTCGGGTTCGCCTTCCTGCTCCTCCTCGGAGCCGTCGAGCAGATCCCGATCTCGACCTATGAGGCTGCGAAAATTGACGGATCCAGCGCGGTCCGCACCTTCTTCTCCATCACGCTCCCGCTGATCCGGCCGGTCCTCGCCGTAACCGCGATCCTCGAGCTGATCTTCCAGTTCAACGGTTTCACGATCATCTTCGCGATGACTCAGGGCGGACCAGGCTATGCGACGAGTGTGCTTCCGGTGCTCGTCTATAAGGAGGCCTTCCAGCAGGTCAACTTCGGCCTCGCGAGCGCCATGGCGGTCATGGGTGGCGCCATCCTCATCGTGGTCGGCCTCGTCAGTATCCGGCTCAGCCGCTCGAAGCAAGAGGAGAACATCTGATGGTCAAGCGTCGCCTCGGACTGACCCTCGGGCAGATCCTGCTCATCGCCTGGACGGCCCTCACGCTGATCCCGTTCCTCCTGATCGCCGTGTCGTCGCTTCGTGACAACGCCGGGCTCTTCAACTACCCGCTGGGAATCGGTGGCACGTACCACCCGAGTAACTACGCCACCGCGTGGAAGGGACCGAGCGGCACCGCCGGCATGGTCGACTACTTCCGCAACACGGGTCTGGCCGCCGGCGTCGCGTTGATCGTCACACTCACTTTTGGAACGACCGCCGCGTACTTCGCGACCAAGCTGAGCCCCCGAACACGGAGCGCGTTCCTCGGGGTTTTCCTCGGCGGGCAGGTGGTGCCGTTCGTCTTGATCCTGGTGCCGTATTTCCAGGTGTTCAACGCGCTGTCCATCCTGAGCCAGCCTGCAGCCCTTGGCGTCGCCTACGGCGTCCTGACGCTGCCGACGACGGTTCTCGTCCTGACTTCGTTCTTCACCGATTTCCCCCAGGAGCTGATCGAAGCCGCCACCGTCGACGGCCTCGGCGAGTTCTCCGCGTACCTGCGGATCGTGCTACCGCTGTCCAAGGGTGCGATCACGGCGGTCGGAATGCTCGCTCTGATCTATGTCTGGGGCGAGGCGCAGCTCGGCATCGTGCTCCTGCAGACCCCGAACTCGCAGACGGTCACCGTCGGTCTGCTGGGATTCCAGGGTCAGTTCACGTCCGACCTCGGCCCGCTCTTCGCCGGTCTCAGTATCGCGTCGATTCCGGTCATCATCATCTACCTGATCTTTAACCGCTTCATCACCAAGGGCATCGCGCTCGGCGGGGTGTTCCGATGATGCCGACTCGCTCGACGCGAACCGGGCTCGCTCTGACCGAGCTCGGTCTCGGCGGAGCGTCGTTCGGCAATCTGTACACCGCGATCACCGACGAGGAGGCGGCCAGCGCCGTCGATGCGGCCTGGGAGAACGGCATCCGCTACTTCGACACGGCGCCGCACTACGGGGTCGGTCTGAGCGAGCGGCGCCTCGGTGCGCTCCTCGCGCGCTACCCCCGCGACGAGTACGTCCTGTCGACGAAGGTCGGACGACTGCTCGTGGCAGATCCGGGCGCAACCGGTCGTGACCCAGAGGGATTCGAGGTTCCGGCCACCGCTCGGCGGGTTTGGGATTTCAGCCGCGACGGGATCCTTCGCTCGGTCGAGGAAAGCCTCACGAGGCTCGGTCTCGACCGCATCGACATCCTCTACATCCACGACGCCGACGACCACTACCTCGAGGCCTCGACCGAAGCCGTGCCCGCACTCGTCGAACTTCGGGAGCAGGGGGTCGTGGGCGCGATCGGGGTCGGCATGAACCAGACCGAACTGCCCGCGCGCTTCATTCGTGAGACGGACATCGATCTCGTGATGCTCGCCGGCCGCTGCACCCTCCTCGACCAGAGCGCCCTCGGCGAGCTGCTACCGCTCGCCGAGGAGCGCGGCGTCGGCGTTGTCGCGGCCGGCGTCTACAACTCGGGGCTCCTCGCGACCGACCGGCCAACGAGCGACGCGAAGTTCGACTACGAGGCTGCGCCGCCCGCCCTCATCACCCGGGCCAACCTCCTGGCCGACGTCTGCGAGTCTCACGGGGTGACCCTCCCGGAGGCCGCTGTCGCGTTCCCGCTGCGGCACCCGTCAGTCGTGTCGGTCGTTCTCGGTGCCAGCAACCGGACGCAGGTCGAGAGCAACGTCCGGCGCTACAACACTCCTCTGCCGAATGCGCTGTGGGACGAACTGAACGACCGGGGTCTCGTCACAGAGCGCCCCGTGAGCAAGGAGACGAAATGACTGTCATCACCGGGGCCGACGTCTACGACGTCCGATTCCCCACCTCGAAGAGCATGGACGGCTCCGACGCCATGAACAAAGACGGCGACTACTCGGCCGCCTACGTCGTGCTTCGCACCGACGATCCAGCTCTGTCCGGGTTCGGATTCACCTTCACGATCGGGCGAGGCAACGACATCTGCGTTCTCGCAGCCAGACAGAGGGCACTCCCGCTCATCGGCCGAGACGTCGAGGAGATCGTGAACGACCTCGGCGCCGTCTACCGCGACCTCAAGTCGGACTCGCAACTGCGCTGGCTCGGCCCGGAGAAGGGTGTCGAACACCTGGCAATGGCGGCGGTGATGAATGCCGTCTGGGACCTCGCGGCTCGCCACGCGGGCAAACCTCTGTGGCGCCTCCTGGTCGACATGACCCCGGAGCAGCTGGTCGATGTCGCCGATCTGACCTACCTGTCGGACGTCATCACCCGCGACGAGGCGGTCGCCATGCTCCACGAACTGGCTCCAACCAGGGCCGAGCGCATCGCAGAGCTCGACCGGACCGGCTACCCCTGCTACA
>JAODMX010000508.1 GCA_025464735.1 Frondihabitans sp.
CAAGTCGGATGGAACGGGTGACGACGGCTTCCAGTTCGGTCCGCTCGAGAACGTTCCGGCGAGCAACGAGTACAAGACCGGTGTGATCGCGATGGCACGTGCCTCCGCCCAGTACTCGCAGGCGACGCAGTTCTTCATCGTCTACGGCGACACCTTCCTCGATGGATCGACCGGCGGCTACACGGTCGTCGGCTCGGTCACGAGTGGCCTGCCCACCTTGGAGACGGACATCACCGACAAGGGCCTCACGCCGTCGAGCAGTAGCAGCACCACCGACGGGAGCCCCAAAGTGCCGACGACCATTACGGGTGCCACGATCAAATAGCGGCCCGAGCGCCCAGCGCACGGGTGTCGCAGGAGTGCAATAGGCTGAACACCCATCGCGAGGTCGAACTCTGCCCTCGCTGACGAGAAGTGCAGCTAGAAATGTGTGCACCGAAACCCATGCAGCAAGGTGGAATTGTGGCTACAGACGATCAGGCGCCCTGGGGCCGAGTCGATGACGACGGGACCGTTTACGTTCGCGAGGCCGAGGGTGAGCGCGCCGTTGGCCAATACCCCGATGCAACTCCCGAAGAGGCTCTCGGCTACTACCAGCGGAAGTTCACCGAACTGGCCGGCCAGGTCACTCTTCTCGAACAGCGCGTGAAGCGTGGGGCCAGCGCCTCCGACGTCACCAAGGCGGTCGAGCATCTGAAAGAGGCCCTGACGGAGACGAGCGCCGTCGGCGACATCGCGCTGCTCCGCACGCGCGTGGCTGCGCTCGACACCACAGTTGTCGAGCTGACCCAGCAGCAGAGTGCCGAGGCTCAGGAAGCACAGGCTGAGGCGATCGTCTTCCGCACGGCACTCGTAGTCGAGGCCGAAGAGCTCGCCGCCCAGGATCCCGCACGGGTGCAGTGGAAGCAGATCACCACTCAGATCGACGACATCTTTGCTCGGTGGCAGAAGCACCAGCAGGAGGGGCCACGGATCCCGAAGGGCGAAGGCAACGAGCTCTGGAAGCGTTTCCGCGCGGCCCGGTCCACGATCGACGCCCACCGCAAGGCCTTCTACGCCGAGCTGGACGCAGTGCATCGCGACGCCCGTCAGCGCAAACAGGCTCTTGTCGAGCAGGCCGAGGCGCTCGCCCCCAAGGCAGCCGACGGGATCCCGGTCTACCGGAATCTCCTCGACGACTGGAAGCGAGCGGGCCGTGCGGGCAAGAAGTACGACGACGCCCTCTGGGCGAAGTTCAAGGCCGCGGGAGACGTGCTGTACTCCGCCAAGAGCGCGATCGTTGCCCAAGACGAGGTCGAATACGACGACAATCTGAAGGCCAAGCTCGCCCTGCTCGACGAGGCCGACCCAATCCTGACGATGACCGACCGCACCCAGGCGCGCGACGCGCTGATCTCGGTGCAGCAGCGCTTCGACGAGATCGGTCGCGTCCCTCGCGACCAGGTTCGGCCCGTCGAGGATCGTCTCCGCAAGGTCGAGAACCACGTCCGCAAACTCGACGACGACTTCTGGCAGAAGAACAACCCCGAGAAGAAAGCCCGTTCCGAGGGGCTCGCGGGCCAGTTGCAGGATGCGATCGCCAAGCTCGAGTCCGAGCTGGAGGTTGCCCGCGCCTCCGGTGATCAGCGTGCCGTCAAAGAGGCGCAGGAAGCCCTCGACGCTCGACGCATCTGGCTCGACGCACTCGGCAGCTGACTCTTCTCCCCCACAGCCCGCGCCCCGGAACGATCTCTCCACAGATTCTCCGGTCGCGGGCTGTGTCGCGTGCGACTCGGTCAGGCTAGGGTCATGACCTCCTCGCTCCCTCCCCTCCTGACGTCCGCCGACCTTCCCTGGCCCGAGTTGCAGGCGGCAGCTCTCGACGGCGATGTCTACCGCCTCGACCGTGCCTTCTGTTCCATCGCTGAATTCGACGTCCCCTGGCGCCGTGCGGCCGCAGTCGCCCCGGTGTTCGGCGATGAGTTCGTCGTGGCACGCACCTCGGCCGCGTGGGTCTGGGGCGCGATCATCACGGCGCCGACCACGCACGAGGGGTATCGGGCGGTGTGTCTGAGGGATGACGCCCGTGAGGCTCCCCTCGCCAGCGGTGCGGATCCCGTGGTCCCGATCCGTCGCTGGCGCGACTCCCCCGTTGGTATGCACGTGAGCGAGGTGGTCCTTGACGACTGCGACGTTGTCGACTTCGGCGCGGTGCGGGTGACGAGCCCGGTGCGCACTGTCGTCGACCTCGTGCGTGCCGACGCCTGGGGCTCGGACATCGCGGCCGCTGTCCGTGGCCTCTGCGCGGAGCATCGAGTCGACCGAGCTGCGTGCGACACAGTGCTCGATCGACGCAGAAACCTGCCTCACAAGCGGCGCGCGCGGGGCCGACTGGAAGCGATCCTGTCGATGACGCAGCCCGTGTCCGCGGGGTCCCGACGCTAGAGTCGAGCCGACGCGTCAGATCGGATGCCGGTGGTTCTGGCGGCGGGCGGCTGACGCAGCGGCCTGGTCTGGAGCCGCGCGATGCAGTCGGGCATCGCTTCCACTGCGCTGTGCTCGCGACTCCGATAGCCGCTCGGCGTTTCGCCCGTGATCTCGGTGAAGCGCGAGCTGAACGAGCCGAGCGACGTGCTGCCGACAGCGAAACAGGCATCGGTCACGCTTGCACCGGCGCGGAGCAAGGCCATGGCTCGCTCGATCCGTCTCGTCATCAGGTAGCCGTAGGGCGTCTCGCCGTAGACGGTTCGAAAGCGACGGGAGAAATGGGCTGGAGACATCAGTGAACGCCGGGCCATTGTCGGCACGTCAAGCGGGCTGGCGTACTCGCGGTCGATGAGGTCGCGCGCGCGCCTGAGGGCGACGATCTCCTGCACGGCCTCAGTCTTCATGCCCCGACGGTACCAGCCGTCGCTGTCGCTCGGCGAGCGGTGAGAATGCGCCGTTCGCGCGTCCGGTCGAGTCCATCTGCGACGCACCTCGATCCGGACCAGATACGCCTCCCATTCGGCCGTTTCTGGTCCGCTTGGGGGTGCGTCGATGGTTGTGGCCAGGGCCGGCCGCTCAGCCGCCGCTCACGCGGTAGACGTCGTAGACGGCATCGATTCGCCGGACAGCGTTCAGCACACGATCGAGGTGCGTCGTGTCGCCCATCTCGAAGACGAAGCGACTGAGCGCGAGACGCTCCGAGGAGGTTGACACGGTCGCCGACAGTATGTTGACGTGGTGCTCGCTGAGCACGCGGGTGACGTCGGAGAGAAGACCGCTGCGATCGAGGGCCTCGATCTGGATCTGCACGAGGAAGACACTCTTGGATGATGGCGCCCAGGAGACGTCGATCATTCGCTCGGGCTCCTGCATGAGGCTCTGGACGTTGTGACAGCTTGCCTGGTGCACGCTGACACCCTGGCCGCGCGTGATGAAGCCGACGATCTGATCGCCGGGAACGGGCGTGCAGCACTTCGCGAGCTTGACGAGGATGTCGGGGGCACCCCGCACGAGCACGCCGGAGTCGCTGTTGCGCAGCGGACGCGGACGCCCCTTCGACGGGAACTCGAGGTCGGTGTCGTCGTCGTCGGTCTGCGTCTGGACCGCCGAGAGGATCTTCTCGATCACCGACTGTGTGGAAATGTGGCCTTCGCCGACCGCGGCGTAGAGGGCTGTGAGGTCGTCGTAGCGCATTGCGGCGGCTACCTCGGCGATGGAGTCCTGGCTCATCAGCTTCTGGAGCGGGAGGTTCTGCTTGCGCATGGCGCGCGCAATCGCATCTTTGCCCTGTTCGACGGCCTCGTCGCGGCGTTCCTTCGTAAACCACTGCCGGATCTTGTTCCGAGCGCGCGGGCTCTTGACGAACGCGAGCCAGTCTTGCGACGGCCCCGAGTCGGGATTCTTCGAGGTGAAGACCTCGACAACATCGCCGGAGGTGAGGGTCGACTCGAGCGGGACGAGGCGCCCGTTGACCTTGGCACCCATGGTGCGGTGACCGACCTCGGTGTGCACGGCATAGGCGAAGTCGACCGGCGTCGCTCCCGATGGAAGGCCGATGACTTTGCCCTGGGGCGTGAAGACGTAGACCTCTTTGGCCCCGATCTCGAACCGCAGACTGTCGAGGAACTCGCTTGGGTCGGCTGTCTCGGCCTGCCAGTCGGAGATGTGTGCGAGCCAAGCCATGTCGGTCTCGGTGCGCGGTTCGTTCTGGGCGTCCTTGCCGCCGTTCATCCGCTGCTTGTATTTCCAGTGCGCGGCGACACCGAACTCCGCGCGCTGGTGCATTTCGTGTGTGCGGATCTGGATCTCGACCGGACGACCCTTGGGACCGATGACGGTCGTGTGCAGCGACTGGTAGAGGTTGAACTTCGGGGTCGCGATGTAGTCCTTGAAGCGGCCAGGGATCGGGTTCCAGCGAGCGTGAATCGAGCCGAGCACGGCATAACAGTCGCGAAGACTGTTGACGAGCACGCGGATGCCGACGAGGTCGTAGATCTCGTCGAACTCGCGACCCCGCACGATCATCTTTTGATAAATCGAGTAGTACTGCTTCGGGCGACCAACGACCTCCCCGCGGATCTTCGACGACTTGAGGTCGCTCTTCACCGCATTGATGACGTTCTGGACGAACTGCTCTCGCTGGGGCGTGCGCTGCTTGACCAGGCTGTCGATCTCGACGTAGAGCTTCGGGTGCAGGACCGCGAACGACAGGTCCTCGAGCTCGAGCTTGATCATCTGGATGCCGAGCCGGTGCGCGAGGGGCGCGTAGATCTCGAGGGTCTCCTTCGCCTTGCGGGAGGCCCGCTCGGCGGAGACGAAGCCCCAGGTCCGGGCGTTGTGCAGCCGGTCGGCGAGCTTGATGACGAGCACGCGAATTCCTACGAGGTCGTAGATCTCGTCGAACTCACGCCCGCGTACGACCATCTTCTGGTAGATCGAGTAATACTGCTTAGGACGCCCGGCGACCTTCCCCTTGATCCGGTTGACCTTGAGG
>JAODMX010000525.1 GCA_025464735.1 Frondihabitans sp.
ACAGTGCCGACCCCGACGGGGCGCTCGTTCGGTTGGCCCGGATCATCGAGCGCGCCCCCGATGCCGTCTCAGCCCTTCTCGCCTCAACGACGGCCCCGAGCAAAGCAGCCTCCGCTCCCAGCGTCACGGAGACCGACGAACGACCGGGCGACCGACTCATGCTCGTTCTCGGGGCGTCCGAGGGCCTCGCCCAGTTTCTTCTGCGGCGACCGGAGGCTCTCGACGTCCTCCGCCGGAAGGTCTGGACCGTCCCGCACCAGGACGACTACGAACGAGACCTTCTCCGAGCCGTCGACGGCCTCACGGGCGACGACGCTCGCACGGCGCTGCGGGTCCAGTACCGCACCTGCCTCGTCTCGCTCGCCGCATTCGACCTGTCCCTCTACGACCCCGTCGCCGGCCTCGATGTCGTCGCGGCGGCCTTGGCTGATCTGGCCGGGGCCGCCCTCGAGGCGGCACTCGATGTTGCGCGCCGTGAGGTCGCCTTTCCCGCCGATGAGGTTGCCCGCACGCGCCTGGCCGTGATCGCGATGGGGAAGGCCGGAGCGCGCGAGCTGAACTACATCAGCGACGTCGACGTCATCTGGGTCACCGAAAGTGACGACCAGGATCCTGCGCGGACGGTTGAGATCGCAACTCGCCTGGCCGTCCACGCGACCCGCACCATCTCCGACCTCGCGCCCGAGGAGCCGCTCTGGGAGGTTGACGCGAATCTGCGGCCCGAGGGCAAGAACGGGGCGCTGGTGCGCACCCTGGCGTCGCATCTGGCGTACTACGAGCGTTGGGCGAAAGCGTGGGAGTTCCAGGCCCTCCTCAAGGCGCGACCGATCGCCGGAGATCGCGCGCTCGGTCAGGAGTACGTCGACACCCTCGCTCCTCTCGTGTGGTCGGTCGCCTCGACGGAGAACTTCGTGGAGTCGGTCCAGCGGATGCGCGAGCGTGTCACGGCGAACATCCCGGCCGACCAGGTCGACGTTCAGCTCAAGCTGGGGCCGGGCGGACTGCGAGACATCGAGTTCACGATTCAGTTGCTGCAGCTCGTGCACGGGCAGGCCGACGAGTCTCTTCGTCAGCGCTCGACGCTCGGCGCGCTCGGGGCGCTTGTGCGCGAGGGGTACGTCGGCCGGGCGGAAGCGGCCGAGTTCGACCGCGACTATCGCGAACTCCGTCTTCTCGAGCACCGGATCCAGCTCGCGCGAATGCGCCGCACCCACCTCATGCCGAGAGGCGAAGAGGAGCTCAGGATCCTGGCCCGCGCGTCCGGTCTCGCCACCTCCGCCGAGGTTCTGCTCGAGCACTGGCGGGCGATCAAGCTTCGGGTCCGGTCCCTGCACGAGCGGCTCTTCTACCGGCCTCTCCTGTCGGCGGTCGCTCGACGCCCCGAGGAGGAGCTCGCTCTCAGCACCGACTCGGCCGTCGCACGACTCGCGGCCATCGGCTTCCGTGACCCGCGAGGCGCTCTCGCCCACATCGCGGCCATGACGGGTGGAGTCTCGCGCCGCGCCAGCATCCAGCAGCATCTCTTGCCGGTGCTTCTGCAGTGGTTCGCCGAAGGGACCGACCCGGACCTCGGGCTGCTCGCGTTCCGCCGCCTCAGCGATGGTCTGGGGGAGTCGTACTGGTTCCTGCGGATGCTGCGCGACTCCTCCGGCGCCGCGAAGCGCCTGACGACGGTGCTGTCGAGCTCTCGCTTCGTGGCCGATCTCCTCGAACGAATCCCGGAGGCCGCCTCCTGGCTTGAAGACGACGCTGACCTCCAGCCGCGGTCGGAGGAGGCGCTGCTCGACGAGGCCTGGGCGACGGTCGCGCGTCACGACGATTCGACCGTCGCTGGACAGGTGATCCGGACGAGCCGGCGTCGCGAGATCCTTCGACTCGCCCTCGGGGCGATCGTGGGCGCCATCTCGATCGAGCAGCTCGGCGAAGGCCTGTCGGCGGTCATGACGGCTGCGATCTCCGGGGCGCTGCTGCTTGCGCGGCGCCGGCACGATCTCGGCGACGGCGACGGACTTGAATTCGGCGTCATCGCCCTCGGACGCTACGGCGGGCGCGAGCTCGGCTTCGGCTCAGACGCCGACGTGCTCTACGTGTACCGGCCCGTCGACCCCGGCGACACCGGCGCCCAGCAGCGTGCCGCCCAAATCGTGGCCGACCTCCATCGGTTCACCGAAGATCCTCTCGTTCCTCTCGATCTCGACGCGGATCTGCGACCCGAGGGCAAGAACGGCCCGGTCGTCCGCAGTCTGGACGCCTACGCCAGCTATTACGACCGATGGGCGCTGACCTGGGAGGCCCAGGCTCTCCTCCGCGCACGGGGCGTGGCCGGCGACTCGTCGCTCCTTGCCGACTTCGAGCAGCTCGCCAACACCGTCCGGTATCCGGTCGCTCTCTCGGAGCAGGACATCCGCGAGGTGAAGCGCATCAAGGCCCGTGTCGAGTCGGAAAGGCTTCCCAAGGGCGCGGACCCTGCTCGGCATCTGAAGCTCGGGCGTGGCTCCCTGAGCGACGTCGAGTGGTTCGTGCAGCTCCTGCAGCTGAAGCATGCTGCGGCCATTCCCGGGCTACGAACACCGTCGACTCTGCATGCTCTCGACGCGGCCGTCGGAGCTCGACTTGTCACCGCCGACGACGCGCGCAAGCTCCGGGACGCCTGGATCATCGCGTCCCGCGCCCGCTCGGCGGTCACACTCTGGACGTCGCGCACGAGCGATGTTCTCCCCTCCGACCGTCGTCAGCTGGAGGCGGTGGCCCGCCTGCTGGAGTACCCGCCCGGGTCGGCCACGCAACTCGAAGAGGACTACCTGGCGACGACCAGGCGTGCGCGGCACGTCTTCGAGGCAGGTTTTTACGGCGGCCGGGAGAAGTCACCGGAGCCGACAGCCTGACCTCGCGACACGCCCGACTTCACGTCGCGGCGTAACATCGCGCCAGACGATTTGGCCGTACCCCGTTTCACGACCTTGTACCCCGGCAAAAATGACGCCGAGGTTACGTTGGGATGACGAGCGATGTCGACCATTCGGCGATCGCCATCGCCTACGGGTGTCGCCGAACTCTCCGGAATGCCTCGGAGTCGCGCGCACAAAGTGCGCATGATCAGGTATTTTTGTGGTACGTCGAATTTGACATTCAGACTGTCACGCCGTCGCGGTTGACCGTGTCCAGGCCGGGCAAATAGGCGCACCGCCTCGGTCGGCATTTCGCACGACACGAAAAGGTGGACAAGTCCGTACCCCTTTTCTGGAGCAAGCCCCCAACTCGGGGGACGGCTTGTGGGACCCCTTCGGATCGACTAGAAATTCACTACCCGACATGCCCGATTCCTCGAAGATGCGGAAGCCACCACCTTTAACCCTCCCGCGAGGCGGCATCGTGCTCACGTTCATCCTGCAAATTCGACACGAGATCAACGGACACCCTGAGGTCTACCTCTTCAGCGTGTACTCGATCATGATCTGGGTCCTGTGGATCATCAAGGTCGTGATCTCTCGCAGCTACCGGCCGTTCACTGGAACGTACACAGGAACGACCAGTGTCGTGGTTCCTGTCGTCGACGAGCCGGAAGACCTTTTCCGCGACGTCATCGGTCGTATGGTCGAGCAAAAACCTGACGAGATCATCGTCGTCATCAACGGCAAGCCGAACCCGGTGCTGCAGGGAATCTGCGAGGAGTTCGCTCCGCTGGTCACCTGGACCCACACCCCGATTCCTGGCAAGCGGAACGCAGTCATGATCGGCACGGAGCTTTCCAAGGGCGACATCACGGTCCTGGTCGATTCGGACACCGTGTGGACGCCCGGGACCCTCTCCGAGCTCCTGAAGCCCTTTGCGCAGGCCAACGTCGGCGGCGTCACCACCCGGCAGCGGATCCTCGAGCCGGAGCGAAGCTGGATCACTCGCTGGGCGGACTGGCTCGAGAACAGCCGCGCTCTCTACTCGATGCCCGCCCAGAGCGTGCTGGGGCAGATCGGGTGCCTTCCCGGCCGCACTATCGCCTTCCGCCGGGAGATCCTGGTCCGGGTCATGGACAAATTCATGACCGAGAAGTTCATGGGCGTGTTCCTGGAGGTCAGCGACGACCGGACCCTGACCAACCTCACGCTCAAAGAGGGCTATCGCACCGTCTACCAGTACACGAGCCTCGTCTACACCGACGCTCCGCTGCAGATCAAGAAGCTCTTCAAGCAGCAGCTCCGCTGGGCTCGTGGCAGCCAGTACAACACGCTCCGAATGATGCCCTGGATGCTCGGGCACGCCCCGATGCTCGCGTTCTTCTTCGCGATGGACATCGTGCTCCCGTTCGTCCTTCTCGGCGTGGTCGGCGGCTGGATCTACAACGGTCTGACCCACGAGGGCACCAACCTCTACACGGGGATCCTGCACGAGTACGGCTTCAAGAGCGGCGTCATAGCGATCGTCTGCCTCATGGTCGTGTCGTCGGTGCTGAGCATGGCGATTCGGCAGATGCGTCACCTGTCGGAGAAACCCACTGACTTCCTGAGACTGCCTGTCTTCATCATCGTTTCGACGTTCTTCCTGATGCCGATCCGGATCCTCGGATTCTTCCGGATGGGTCACTCTGCAGGCTGGGGCACCCGCGCCGGTGCTTACTCCGGTGGCGTGGTGACCGAGGAGGTCGCTGAGGTCGTCGAGAGTCGCGAGGAGAGCATGGTGACACCGCTCGACGCCCTCGAGGCGCAGTTCGACGACACCCCGGGCCAGCCGACCGTCGACACGCTCTTCGACTTCGGAACGCAGGAGAACCCCGAAGCGGGCACCGTCCTCGTCAAGAGTCGGCGGCAGGCCAGGTCGGCAACCCCCGTCAAAACGTCGGCGCCCCGTCGCCGATTGAATCCGAAAGCCGGATGGCCGTACCTCATCGGTGCCGCGATCCTCGTCCTGGAGGCACTCTTCATTGTCTGAGTACAGCGAGACCATGATCACACCCCTGAACCGCGGGTCCGCGTGGTGGACCACAGGAAAAAAGAACTCGCGGAAGACCGCTCTCGGCGCGAGCGCGATTCTCGTCGTCCTCGCTCTGATCACGTACCTGATCTGGGTTTCGCCCAGCGATAACCCCGTGCGCAGACTCGTCGGCGACGTGGTCAAGCCAATTTCGACCAACATGCAGTTGAAGAACGATCGAGCGAACCTGCTCAGCGAACTGGTGTCGTCACGTTCCACGCTGTCGAACCAGTCGGCTGCTCTCGCCAAACAGAAGGCGGCCCTCGCCGCTCAACTCGGAAAGAACGCGGCGCTCACCAAGCAGCTGGCAGCCGCGAAGGCTCAGTCGGCCAAGTACGCCGGGCAGGTCAAGGCTCTCCAGGCGTCGAGCGGTGGCAGTTCGACCACCCTGGCTTCAGGATCCTCAACCACCGGGTCCGGCACCAGCTCGACCACGCCGATCACGCAGCCCGGCAACGGGACCGGCAGCAACCCCACCGGCCCGGTCACGGTCACCACCCCGACGAAAGCTCAGCTGCTTGACCCGGCGACGCGCTATTTCGGCCTCTACACGGCCCAGTCACCGTTCAGTTTCGCGGAGTTCAACCAGGTCACGACCGACGTGGGGGTGCAGCCCAACGTCTCCGGCTACTTCCAGGCCTGGAACCAGGATTTCCGCGCTGACGCCGTCCAGGCCTCCTGGGCCAAGGGTGACCTGCCGATGATGACCTGGGAATCGCAGGTGAACACCTCCACCAACAACGCCGTCAACCAACCCACCTACTCGCTGCCGAACATCATCGACGGCAAATTCGATGCCTACCTCACCAAGTACGCCGATGCGATTGCCGCAAACGGGCAGCCGATGGCCATCCGCCTCGATCAGGAGATGAACGCGACCTGGTACCCCTGGAGCGAGGACAACGGCCACGGGGTCTCGATCAACGGAAACAGTACGGGCGACTTCGTCAAGATGTGGCAGCACGTCTGGAACATTTTCCAGGCGCAGGGAGCGAACAAATACGTGATCTGGGACTGGTCCCCGAACCGTATCGACCAGCTCACCGCCTCGCACAAGACGGCCGCCTACAACCTGTCGCTTTACCCAGGTTCCCAGTACGTCGATTGGATCGGGATGTCGGGCTACGAGCGCCCCGCCACGACCGGCAACATCCAGGACACAACGTTCACGAACACCTTCGGCGCCACGCTTGCCCTGCTGAGACAAATTGTGCCGGACAAGAAGATCATCCTGTCGGAGGTCGGTGCGGCCGAAGTCGGGCCATCGGGAGGCAGCATCAAGCCTGCCTGGATCACGAGCTTCTTCAACGGCCTTTCCGATCCTGCCAACTCGGACATCATCGGCTTCAGCTGGTTCAACGAGACCGTCACGACCTCCTCCAACGGCAACACGATCACCAACGACTGGCGAATCGACTCGACCGCCAAATCGACGGCCGCCTTCGCCGCCGGGATACAACGCACCGACATCGGCTATTCGCTTCGTGCCGCTGTCGCGCAATAGCCACGACACCCCTTTCGCAGAGATCAGGAGATCATCATGACCGCTCCCAAGAAGCCCGCCGAGCCTGCGAGCTCGTCGGCTCCCTCGAAGCCCGCCGAGCCGTCGATCGAATTCGATCCGCTCGACGAGACGACCATCCCTATCGAAGGCCTCAAGCCTCGCATCAGCGTCATCGGCACCGGCTACCTCGGGGCCACCCACGCCGCCGCCATGGCGGAAATGGGCTTCGACGTGATCGGCGTCGACACCGACCCCACGAAGGTCGAAGCGCTGAGCGCCGGCCGCGTGCCGTTCTTCGAACCCGGCCTTCCCGAGCTCATCGTCAAGCACGTCGGATCCGGACGCCTCCGGTTCACCAGCGATCTCGCCGACGCCGTGGCCACCAGCGACGTGCACTTCATCTGCGTTGGAACACCCCAGCGGCGGGGGAGTCACTCCGCCAATCTCAGCTACGTCGAGGCTGCCACGACGGCCGTCGCCGAATCGCTCAGCCACGATGGCCTCATCGTCGGAAAATCGACCGTTCCTGTGGGAACAGCCGCACGCCTTCGGAAGATCGTTGCGGCATCCAAGCCGCGCGGCGTCGAGGCGCAGGTGGTGTGGAACCCGGAGTTCCTCCGCGAGGCCCACGCGGTCGACGACACCCTTCGCCCGGACCGGATCGTCTTCGGCGGGACGGACGCCTCGTCGGAGGCCGTGCTCCGAACGATCTACGCCGCCCCGATCGCCACCGGGACACCTGTGATCTCCTGCGATCTGGCCACTGCAGAACTCGTGAAGGTGAGCGCCAACGCGTTCCTGGCGACGAAGATCTCGTTCATCAATGCCATCTCCGAGCTCTGCGAGGTCGCCGGCGCCGACGTGTCGGTTCTGGCAGACGCGCTGGGGCATGATGAGCGCATCGGCAGGAAGTTCCTCAACGCCGGGCTCGGCTTCGGCGGCGGATGCCTCCCCAAAGACATTCGGGCGCTCATGTACCGGGCCAACGAACTCGGCGCGGGCCGGGTCGTCGGCCTGATGCAGGAGGTCGACGAAATCAACATGTTGCAGCGTCAGCGTGTGATCGACCAGGCCATCGACGCCTGTGGCGGCTCGGTGCTGAATCGGAAGATCGCGGTGCTCGGGGCGGCCTTCAAGCCCGACACCGACGACGTGCGCGACTCGCCGGCGCTCAACGTCGCCGCGGCCCTGCACCTCCGCGGCGCTCAGGTGCTCGTGATCGACCCTGAGGCGTCCGTCACGGCTCAGCGCAGCTTCCCGACGCTCTCCTTCGCAGACAGCCTCGACGAGGCCGTCACAGACGCCGACGTGGTCCTGCTGCTCACCGAGTGGCCTATCTTCGTCAACGCCGACCCGTCGCACCTGGCCGAGCTCGCCGCCAACCCGGTCGTTCTCGACGCCCGGAACGCGCTCGACTCGACGGTGTGGTCCGCGGCGGGGTGGGAGGTTCGCCCGCTCGGCGGCCGCATCGTTCCCCGTCAGCGTCGCGTGCTCGAGGGTGCCGCGCTGCCGGCCTGAGCCGCGCCGCCCCGAGACGCGGGGGTTTGCGGCGCCGACGGCAGTCCGCGGACTAGCGTCGGTGCCGCAAACCCCCGTCGCTCGGCGGGCAGTAAGAAGGGCCGCACTCCTCAGGAGTGCGGCCCTTCTTACTGCTAGCTAGACGCTGAAGTACATCTCGTACTCGAACGGGTGCGGACGCTGCGCCATCGGGAGGATCTCCTTCTCGCGCTTGTACGCGATCCAGGTCTCGATGAGGTCTTCGGTGAAGACGTTGCCCTTGGTGAGGAACTCGTGGTCCTCCTCCAGGGCGAACAGGGCGGCCTCGAGCGAACCAGGAACCTGGGGGATGTTCTTGGCCTCCTCGGGGGGAAGCTCATACAGGTCTTTGTCGACCGGCTCGTGCGGCTCGATGCGGTTCTGGATCCCGTCGAGGCCGGCCATCATCTGAGCGGCGAAGGCGAGGTACGGGTTCGACGCCGCGTCAGGAACGCGGAATTCGATGCGCTTGGCCTTCGGGTTCGTACCGGTGATCGGGATCCGGATCGCAGCCGAGCGGTTACCGGCCGAGTAGACCAGGTTGACGGGTGCCTCGAAGCCGGGAATCAGGCGGTGGTACGAGTTGATCGACGGGTTCGTGAAGGCGAGGACGGCGGGGGCGTGCTTCAGCAGGCCACCGATGTACCAGCGGGCGATGTCGGAGAGACCGCCGTAGCCGTTCTCGTCGTAGAACAGCGGCGTGCCGTCGCTCCAGAGCGACTGGTGGGTGTGCATGCCCGAGCCGTTGTCGCCGAAGAGGGGCTTCGGCATGAAGGTCGCGACTTT
>JAODMX010000543.1 GCA_025464735.1 Frondihabitans sp.
GGAGTCTCGTAGGTGGCGTGCACCTTGATGACGAGGCCGAGCGACAGATGCTGCTGAAGCTGGTAACGGCGGAGGGGCAGAGGTGGGTCGTAGCTGATTCGGTCGTACAGGTTCGGCGGGACGGCGACGAGGGCTCGGGTCGCGTGCACCTCGAGGGCGTCGGTCACCGCGGTGACTCCGTCGGCCGACCACGTGAGCGTGTGCACCGGCTGCTCCAGCTTGACGCTGTCGCTAAGGGACGCGGCCAGAGCCAACGGCACGCTCTGGAGGCCGCCGACGACCCTCTTGTCGAGGATGAAGTCGGCGTCGACGAGGTTTGAGAAGCCGCCTGCGCTGGCGGCCATCAGAAGCGCCTGCAGGGTGGAGAAGGCGTGCGCGGGTTTTGTCAGCATCGCGTCGGCGATGAACAGGGCGATGTTATCCCGTGCCTCGACGTCGTCTGACTGACTGACGAGCCACTCCTTGAACGACACCGTATCGAGCTCTCGGGCTCGCGGGTGCTCCCAGGGGGTGTCGGCATCGATCTCGGCCGTCAGTGCGTCGAGGACGACGATGAGGCGCTCGATTTCGCTTTCGGTGGTCGGCGACGCCGGGAAGATGTCGCCCGTGAAGCGTTTCGCGACACCGTCGTGGCCGACGTAGACGCTGTCGCCCTCGCGGTAGCGGGAGTACGTCGGGAGGTCGAGCTCTGCCAGTGTGGCGAGCAGAGCGGTCTGATCGGGCGAGACCCATTGCCCACCGATCTCGTACATCTGGCCGTCGATCGAGTTGGTCCACAGGCGGCCGCCGACGCGGTCGCGGGCTTCGAGCACGACGACCGAGAGACCTGCTTTCGTGAGGTCGCTCGCGGCGGTCAGCCCGGTCGCGCCGGCGCCGATGACGACGACGTCGCAGGTGAGTGATTCAGTCATGGTGGTTACCTTCGAACTAGCTCGCGGGGATGAAAGTGTAGGTGGTGTCGAGGTATTCGTGGATGCCCTCGACGCCGCCCTCGCGCCCGAGGCCCGACGACTTGACGCCGCCGAACGGCGCTGAGGCGTTCGACACGACGCCACTGTTGAGGCCGAGCATGCCGGACTGAAGTCGGCCCATCAGGCGATGGCCGCGGGCGAGGTCGGTCGTGAAGGCGTAGGCCACGAGACCGAATTCGGTGTCGTTCGCGAGCGCGACAGCTTCGTCTTCGGTATCGAACGTCGAGATGGCGGCGACGGGCCCGAAGATCTCTTCGCGCAGGAGCCGAGTCCCCGGCTGCACCCCCGTCAGAACGGTCGGCGCGTAGAAGGTGCCCGGCCGATCGAGCGCCTCACCGCCGGTGAGCACGACCGCTCCGCGGCCTGTGGCGTCGTCGACGAGCTCCGTGTTTTTTGCGACGGCCGCACCGTTGATGAGGGGGCCGATGGAGACGCCGTCGTCGGTGCCGCGACCGATGGCGAGGGCTCGTACTTTCTCGGTCAGCTTCGACGCGAACTGCTCGGCGACCGACGAGTGGACGAAGAACCGGTTGGCGGCCGTGCAGGCTTCGCCGATGTTGCGGAACTTCGCGAGCATGGCACCGGCGACGGCGGCGTCGATATCGGCGTCTTCGAAGACGAGGAACGGTGCGTTGCCGCCGAGTTCCATCGAGGTGCGCAGCACGTTGTCGGCGGCCTGCTTGAGCAGGATCTTGCCGACGGGTGTTGACCCCGTGAAGCTGACCTTGCGGAGCCGGGGATCGGCGAGGATCGCGGACGAGACTCCCGAGGCGTTGGTGGTCGTGACGATGTTGACGACGCCTTTCGGAACGCCGGCCTCGATCAGGAGCTTGCCGAAGTAGAGGCTCGTCAGCGGGGTCAGCTCGGCGGGCTTCACGACCACCGTGCAGCCAGCGGCCAGGGCGGGTGCGATCTTGCGGGTGGCCATGGCCAGCGGGAAGTTCCAGGGCGTGATCAGGAAGCAGGGGCCCACAGGTCGGTGCGACACGATCGTGGTGCCCGTGCCCTCGGGGTTGCGGCCGTAGCGACCCGAGATTCGCACGGCCTCCTCGGAGAACCACCGCAGGAACTCGGCGCCGTACGCGACCTCTCCCCGCGCCTCGGTCAGGGACTTGCCCATCTCGATGGTCATCAGGAGCGCGAGGTCGTCGGCGTGCTCGATCGTGAGGTCGAACGCCCGTCGGAGGATCTCGCCACGGAGGCGTGGCGCTGTGGCGGCCCACTCGTCGGCAGCGGCCGACGCCGCGTCGAGCGCTGCGATGCCTTCGGCCGGAGACGCGTCGGCCACCTCGGCGAGCGCGGAGCCCGTGGCGGGGTCGATCACCGTGAACGTGTCGCCCGATTCGGACGGGCGCCAGACGCCGTCGATGAGAAGGCCGGTGGGCACCTCTGCGAGAAGGGCTTCTTCGCGGGACGTTGTGACTGTCATGCTGCCTCCAGGGCGTGCTGCACGACGTCGAGGCCGTCGTAGAGCAGATCGTCGCTGATCGAGAGTGGTGGGAGAAAGCGGATCACGTTTCCGAAGGTGCCGCAGGTGAGGAGGATCACTCCGTTGGCGTGGCTGCCGGACGCGATCTTCGACGTGAGTGCGGCATCCGGCTCGCCCGTGATCGGGTCGACGATCTCGATCGCGATCATCGCGCCGCGCCCCCGGACGTCTCCGATGCGAGGGTCCTGTGTCTTCATCTCGGTCAGGCGCTTCAGCATCAGCGTTTCGATTTCACGGGCTCGGTCGATGAGCCCGTCGTGCTCGTAGCTCTCGATCGCAGCCAGAGCGGCGGCACAGGCGACAGGGTTGCCGCCGTAGGTGCCGCCGAGCCCTCCGACGTGCGGGGCGTCCATGATCTCGGCCCGCCCGGTCACCGCCGACAGTGGGAGGCCACCGGCGATACCTTTGGCCGTGCAGATGAGGTCGGGGACGAGCCCTTCGTGCTCCGAGGCGAACATCGCGCCCGTCCGGGCGAAACCGGTCTGGACTTCGTCGGCGATGAACACGACTCCGTTGGCTGTCGCCCAGGTGGACAGCGCGGTGAGGAACCCCGGCGCCGGCACGATGAACCCGCCTTCGCCCTGGATCGGTTCGATGATGATCGCAGCAACCGAGGCGGCGCCGACCTGCTTTTCGATCAGGGCGATCGCTTCGCGTGCGGCTGCTTCGCCCGAGAGGCCGTCACGGTAGGGGTAGGAGAGCGGCGCCCGGTAGATCTCGGGAGCAAAGGGACCGAAGCCGGATTTGTAGGGCATGGCCTTGGCGGTCAGTGCCATCGTGAGGTTGGAGCGGCCGAGGAAGGCGTGAACGAAGGCGAACACGGCTTGGCGGCCCGTGTACGACCGGGCGATCTTGACGGCGTTCTCGACCGCCTCGGCTCCCGTGTTGAACAGGGCTGAACGCTTCTCGTGATCGCCGGGAGTGAGCCGGTTGAGGGCCTCGGCGACTTCGACATAGGAGTCGTAGCCGGTGATCATGAAACACGTGTGCGTGAAGCGGGCCACCTGTTCTTGCACGGCGGCGACCACGGTCGGCGCGGCGTTGCCGATGCCGGTGACGGCGATGCCCGTTCCGAAGTCGATGAAGCTGTTGCCGTCGACGTCGACCAGGACGCCACCGCCCGCGACATCGGTGAAGACGGGGAGGGTGATGCCCACTCCTCTGGCAACGGCGGCGGACTTGCGGGCGAGGATCTCGCGCGACCGCGGCCCGGGGATTTCGGTGACCAGGTGGCGCCGCTGGGGGAGGCCAGGGCCGCCGATCTTGTGATCGGCCTCGTTCGCGTCGACGATCGTCATGAGGGCCTCCAAGGGTCGAAGTGAGTCGGGTTGATTGGTTAATCGCCAACTTAGGGACTGCCGCTGATGCTCGTGATGCCGTTCTGGCAGAGTGTGGATAACTCATGGCCGAAGCGGCACAAAGTGGATAACCTTCGAGAGTGCCAACAACGTCGCCGCCCACTGTCCGAGGCCTTCTCGCCGAATCGGCGCTCCGTCTCGTGCCGCGATTGACCGGCGACGGGCTCGACACACCGATCAATTGGGCACACAGTTCCGATCTGGCCGACCCGACGCCCTTCCTCAGCGGGCATGCACTGCTGCTGACCACGGGGACCCAGTTCCCGGCAGACGGGGCGGATGGTTCGGCCTTCTACGAGCCCTACGTCGATCGACTGGCGAAGGCGGGGGTCGTGGCCATCGGCTTCGGCCTCGAGGTCATCCGCGAGGGCACTCCCGACGCCCTGGTCGAGGTGTGCGGGCGTCGAGGGATCACCCTCGTCGAGGTGCCCTACGAGATTCCGTTCATCGCTCTCATTCGCTGGGTCGCCGACCGGATCAGCGCTCGCGAACGGGAGCGCGACTCCTGGACGCTGCGTGCGCAGCGCGCCGTCTCGGTGGCCGCCCTCACGACGGGAACACTGGCCTCGGTCGCCCGGGCGCTGGCCGACCAGGTTGAAGGCGCGGTGATCGTGCTTTCGTCGTCGGGCGATGTCGTGCTTGACGAACGCTCGGTGCCGGTTGCCCTTGAGCCCGTCGCGGTGGAGGGGCGCAGGATGCTGGGGCGGGGTTCCCGAGCCAGCCTGGATGTTTCGCTTCCCGGCTGGGACGGCTTTGCCACGGTTCAGACTTTCGGCCAGCGTTCCTCGCTCCGGGGCGCCATCGGCGTCGCCGGCCGAGGCAAGAACGACGTCGCGACCCAGGCGGTCGTCACGAGTGCCGTCGCGATCGCCGAGGTCTTGCTCGGCTACGGCTACTCCGAGCGGCACCTCGAGCAGCGCCTGGGAGGCGTCATCGTGAAGCTTCTGCTGGACGGCCAGGTGGCTGCGGCCGCGGCAGTCGCGGCGGAGTTCCGGACGCCGGTCCCTGACGCACTTCGCGTGGGGCTCATCAGTGTTCCCGACGACCTGGGCGACGGCGCGCGCGAGCGGCTCGTCGATGCGATCGCCCGCGAGAAACTCGCATTCGTTGATGACCGGGGCGATCGGATCGTGTTCGTCATCGCGGCATCGTCGACCGACCGGCTGAGCGCGCTGGTACGCGACTCCGAGGTCTTCGGAGATCTTCCTGTCGGTCTGTCGGCCGTCCTCGCACCGCCCGAGGCGACGGCGGGCCTCGCCCAGGCCACCCGGGTGATCTCGCAGAATCGTGACCCCGGTCTCGGTGTCTTCGGTGACTCGGCCGGGGGCCTCCTCGACGACCTGTGGTCGCCGGCCGCGGAGAACCTGGCCCGGAGGCGGCTGGAGGTGCTTGCGGGGGATGCGGGAGACCTGATCCGATGCTCCCGGCTCTGGCTCGACCACAACGGCCACTGGGAGTCCGCGGCCCGAGATGCGGGGTTGCACCGGCACACGCTGAAGTCGCGCATTGCGCGGGTGGGCACACTCCTCTCGCTCGACCTCGAGACGTTCGCCGGCCGCGCCGAGCTCTGGGCTCTCCTTCAGGCCTCGCGGTCGGTGCCCCCCACCTCCTGACGCGCAGGGCTCAGGAGTCGTGGCGGCGGACGTAGGGCAGCACGCCGCGCAGCGACCGGCCCTTGAGGGCCGACCACCAGACGCCTGCCCCGTAGGCGAGGTCGTCCAGGCGCCGAGCGACGCCGAAACGCACCGGGTCGAGGTCGGGCCGGAGTCGCACCCACTCGATGCCCGCATCGACGACCGCTGACACGATCAGGGCGCGCCGGATCCGGGGCGACACGATGCTGAGGAGAAGAGCGACCGGCCACCAGTGGCGCACGAGCAGCGCAGTGGTTTGCACGAGAGACGAGCCGACGCCGCTCGCCGTCAACCTCGCCGCCTGCTGGAACGGGTGCTTACTGCGGCTCAGCTTGCGCGACACTCGCCATGCCGTGACCGCGGCTATCGAGCCGGCGACGGGCAGGGACCAGCGGCGCTGGGCGAGGAGCGCGCCGATCACGCCGATGTTCCACGGCGCGAGTACCGCCGGTGCCACGTCGTGGTGGTGTCGCACCGCGAGGGGGTGCGCCGAGCTGCCGTAGAACGCCTTGCGGCTGAGCCATGCGATCAGCGTCTGGCGGTGTTCGTGCCAGACCGCGGCCTCGGGCTCGTATCGGATCCGCCAGCCGCCGTCGGCGAGACGCCAGACGAGGTCGACATCTTCGCCCTCGCGCATCTCGGCGCTGAATCCTGCACCGACCGCAGCCACGCGAGCGATCAGGAACGCCGCGGGTACCCACGAGACCGGCGATCGTTGACGGACGAGCGCAGGATCCGGGCCCAGGTCGAGAGACGACCTCGCCTGCTCGTATTTTCCGATCCAGTTGAGCTCCGAGGAGTCCTGAAGCCCGTGCACCCGCGGGGCTACCAGTGCCACCCGAGGGTCGGCGAAGTGGGTGAGCAGCGCGGCGACCGTGTCGTCGTCGATGACGATGTCGGTGTCCGCGAAGGCCGCGAAGGGGGTGGTCACCTGGCGCAGCCCCTCGTTGCGGGCTCGGGCCGGGCCGCCGTTCACCTCCAGGAGAACGAGGACGGCGCCGTGTCGCCGGGCGACCCGCACGATCGCGTCGCGATCGGGCGACAGGTCGTCGACGACGATGGTGCGGCTGCCATCGGGCAGGCTCGACAGCAGCCGGTCGAGGGCCCCGGGGCGGCCGTAGACCGGGATGACGAACGTGACGGCGGCCACGTCGACGGGTGGCAGTGACGACAGGACGGGATCGGCCATCCCCGCATCCAGCAGCCGCTCGGCCAAGGCTCGAGTGCCGACGTTGCTTACGGTCAGTGTTCTGTCCGACAGGAGCGCGGCGGCTCGCGGCTTGAGATAGAGCACTCGCGTGGGCGCGCCGCCGATGAGCGTGAGACCACCGTCGTCGACGCGGACTCGCCGCCCGAGCCTCACGGCGAAACCGTCGGGGAGGCCGTCGCTCGGAGGCGCAGGCAGGGCCCGCACCGTCCGATCAGAGCTGCCGGGCACCGTGTCCTCGTGATCTTGCGGCAAGGATCCGCTCGACGACGCCCTCGACCATGGTGTCCAGGAAGGCGGCGCCCTCGAGAGCGGAGGCCCCCGTCGGATCGCCCAGGATCCCGCTTGGCGAGACGCTGCGCACCCCGCCCGCAACGAGACGCGGCATCAGCTCGGCCATCGGCGTCGTGTCACCGGGCACCGCGAG
>JAODMX010000318.1 GCA_025464735.1 Frondihabitans sp.
GAATCCCGACGGATGAGTACGAGAAGTACTTCGACTACTTCGAACCTGACCTCTACAACCCCGTGGCCTGGGCCAAGGCGGCGAAAGACGCGGGCATGAAATACGTCGTTCTCACCACCAAGCATCACGAGGGCTTCTGCCTCTGGGATACCAAGCTCACCGACTACAAAGCCCCCAACACGATGGCCGGCCGAGACCTGGTGCGCCCCTTCGTCGATGCCGTTCGCGCAGAGGGGCTCAAGGTCGGCTTTTACCACTCGCTGATCGACTGGCACCACCCTGATTTCCTCGTCGACGGTCGACACCCCCAGCGTGACGCCGAAGACGCCGCGGAGCAGAACGTCGGTCGCGACATGGCGAAGTACCGCGAGTATCTCCACGGTCAAGTGCGCGAACTCCTCACCGACTACGGCCGGATCGACTACCTCTTCTTCGACTTCTCATACAAGGGTGACCCACGCGGCGAGGTGTGGGGCGCAAAGGGACGCGACGACTGGGACTCCCAGAAGCTGCTGGCGATGTGCCGCGAACTGCAGCCCGGGATCCTGGTCAACGACCGCCTCGACATCCCCGGCGACTTCGTGACACCCGAGCAGTACCAGCCATCCGGCCCGATGATCGTCGACGGCGAAGAGGTTCTCTGGGAGGCCTGTCAGACGCTCAACGGCAGCTGGGGCTATTTCCGCGACAACGACAACTACAAGAGCCCGGACCTCCTGGTCAGGATGCTCGTGGACGGCGTCTCGAAGAACGGGAATCTCTTGCTCAACGTCGGCCCCACCGGCCGCGGAGTGTTTGAAGACGAAGCCATCGATTCCCTCTCCGAGATCGGAGACTGGATGCGCTTCCACTCCCGCGCGATCTACGGAGCCGGCGCCTCGTCCTTCACGCCGCCGCCGGACGCGCGATACACCCAGCGCGGCAACCGGCTCTATCTGCACCTCTTCGCTTGGCCGTTCGAACATGTGCACCTGCCCGATCTCGCCGGCAAGGTCGACTACGCGCAGCTTTTAAGTGACGCGTCCGAGGTGTTCATGCAGGAGATCGACCCGAACGCGGTCGGGTTTCACACGGGGATCGGCGCGCAGCCGCCTGGCACCCTGACGCTCACCCTTCCGGTGATTCGTCCCGACGTGGCGGTGCCGGTGGTCGAACTCTTCCTCAGGAGCTGAAGCTGCCCGGCGGCGCGACCCGCACGAAACGTTGCGTGATCGATGCAATCAATCGGATAGACATCCCTCAGTCTCCCAGCTAGCATCAGGGCGAAACGTTTTGACCAATGTTTCACAGCAGGACTTCGACGAAGGTGACGATGTGCTCAGATACGACTTGCTCCATCCCCCGCTGCTCTCGGCACTCGGAACGGCGGGCCATGGTTCGAAGATCCTGCTGGCCGACGGCAACTACCCGTATCTGACGGTCAAGAACCCGTGCGCCCAGGTTGTCCACCTGAATCTGCGCCCGGGGGTCCTCACCGTCAACGAAGTGCTGTCGACCCTTCTGGGTGCGGTCAACTTCGAATCGGCGACTCTCATGGGTCCGGACGACGACACCGTCGTCGAAGCGCATCGCGACTACCGCGAGCTCCTCGGCGACGACGTCCCGTTCGAACTCGTCGACCGGTTCACGTTCTACGACATCGCCCGCTCGGACGACGTCGGACTGATCGTGGCAACGGCGGACGAACGGCTCTACGCCAACGTCCTCCTGACCATCGGACTGAGGTAGTGATGACAGAACTGTTCTTCCCCAAACGCACCGTGCACCTCGACTTCCACACGGGCCCCGACGTGCCCGATGTCGGCGCGAAGTTCGACCCGGAGGCCTTCGCTGACACGTTCGCGAAAGCGGACGTCGACAGCGTGACCGTGTTTGCAAAGTGCCACCACGGGCACCTCTACTACAACACCGACCGACCCGAACGCCACCCCGGACTGGCGAGCGACCTCGACCTGCTCGCCGAGCAGATCACCGCGCTGCACGCCCGCGGGATCCGTGCCCCCATCTACCTCAGCGTCCAGTGCGACGAGTACGCGGCGAACCTTCACCCCGACTGGATCGCGATGAACGGCCTCGAGCAGGTCAAGTGGGCCTCCGGCGCCTTCGAGGCCGGCTGGCAGATCCTCGACATGTCGAGCCCCTACCAGGACTTCCTCGCAGAGCAGGTCCAGGAGGTCATCGACCGGTTCGCACCTCTCGACGGGCTGTTCCTCGACATGTGCTGGGACCAGCCGAGCACTTCCGTGTGGGCGCAGCAGGGAATGAAGACTGCGGGTCTGGACCCTGAATCGGAGACCGATCGCGACAGCTACGCCCGCCAGGTCGCACACAAGTACATGGAGCGGTTCCAGAAGCTGGTCGAACCGCACCTCGACCCCGACGTCGCATCGGGAGTCTGGTTCAACAGCCGCCCGAAAACCGCCCTCGACGTGGAGGAGAAGTACCTCCGCCACATCGAGATCGAGGCGCTGCCCTCCGGAGGCTGGGGCTACTCGTTCTTCCCATACACCGCACGGTTCGTGCGGCCCCTGGGTAAGCCGACCCTGAGCCACACCGGCCGTTTCCACATGAGCTGGGGCGACAACGGCGGCCTCAAGCCGAAGGCAGCACTGCACTACGAGACGAGCCAGATCCTGTCGCAGGGGCTGACCTCGGGTGTCGGCGACCTACTCGCGCCGTCGGGCGAGTTGAACCCGGTCATCTACGACCTGGTCGGCAGCGCCTACCACCACGTGAAGGCGTGCGAACCGTTCATCGACGGGGCGCAGGTCCAGGCGGAAGCGGCGCTCGTCATCGACCCCGCCCTCGGCGACACCCCCGGACCATCCGGCATCGGCGCGCTCAGGGGCCTCCAGCAGCTCCGGGTGCAGTTCGACATCGTCCCCCCGGCAACTGACCTGACGAAGTACTCCCTCGTCGTGATCCCAGAGACCACCGCGGTGACCGGCGTGCTGGCCGACAGTCTTGCGGCACGAGCAGCGTCGGGCGGCCCTATCCTCGTCTCGCGCGGCGCCGACTCCGGGAGCGGCGAAGCGGACGAGCTGTCGGCGCTCGGCGTGACGCTCGGCGACGACCTGCCTTTCAGCCATGTCTTCCTGCGCCCGACCACGGCGCTCGGCGGAGGAAACGGCTTCGACCACGTGATCTACCAGCGCGGTATCACCCTCCAGACGACGCGAGACGCGGAGGTGCTCTGCGAAATCGTGACGCCCTACTTCGAGCGAGCCTGGGACCACTTCAGCGGCCACTCCTACACACCGTCGAGCGGGAAGCTCTCGGGCAACCCCGCGATCGTGCAGGTCGGCAGCGTCATCGTCACCGCCGTTCCCCTCCTGAAGTCGATCGCCACCGACGCGGCGCCCGCTTTCCGTGATCTCCTCCGTTCACT
>JAODMX010000038.1 GCA_025464735.1 Frondihabitans sp.
CGCAGCTGACTGTGGATCCGGTACGGCCGAGACCCGACTGGATCTCGTCGGCGATGAAGAGGACGTTGTGCTCGGTCGCCAGCGAACGGACGCCGGGGAGGAACGAAGCCGGCGGCACGATGACGCCCGCCTCGCCCTGAATCGGCTCGACCAGCACGGCGACGGTGTCGTCGTCGATGGCCGCCGCGAGCGCGTCGAGGTCGCCGTAGGGAACGGACACGAAGCCGGGAGTGTACGGCCCGAAATCGGCCCGCGCCTCGGGATCGTTCGAGAAGCTGATGATGGTGGTGGTGCGTCCGTGGAAGTTGCCGTCCATCACGATGATCTTCGCGCGGTCGAGAGCGACCCCCTTGACCCGGTAACCCCAGGCGCGGGCGACCTTGATCGCCGACTCGACCGCCTCGGCTCCCGTGTTCATCGGCAGCACCATCTCTTTGCCGAGGAGGGCCGCGAGCTCGGCCGCGAACGGTCCGAGCTGGTCGTTGTGGAACGCCCGACTCGTGAGCGTCACGCGATCCAGTTGAGCGCGAGCCGCAGCGACGAGCCGAGGATTGCCGTGGCCGAAGTTCACCGCCGAATAGGCGGCCAGGCAGTCGAGGTAGCGCTTGCCCTCCAGGTCTTCGACCCATGCTCCGGAGGCGGTTGCGACGACGACCGGCAGCGGATGATAGTTGTGGGCCAGAAAGGCGTCTTCGACGGCGATCGCGTCGTCGGTCAAGCCGTGCGCAACGGTGGTCATCGCCGCAGCTCGAGGGTGCAGCATTTCACGCCGCCACCACCGAGAAGGAGTTCGGAGAGGTCGACGCCGATCGGGTTGTAGCCGCGCTCGCGCAACTGACGCTCGAAGCCGGTGGCGCGGGCGGCGATGACGACGTTGTAGCCATCGCTGTAGGAGTTGAGGCCGAGAATCGCGGCGTCCTCTTCGCTGACGATGATCGCGTCGGGATACCGCTCGCGCAGGATCCTGAGCGATACCTCGTCGAAGGCGCTCTCAAGATAGGCGATGTTCGAGTGCCCGTCGACCGGCACCGGGTCGAGCACCGCGATCGCCGTGTCGAGGTGGTAGAAGCTCGGGTTCACGAGCTTGAGAGTGATGACCTCGCGGCCGAAGACGCGGGCGACCTCTTCGTGGGAGGTGGAGTCGCTGCGGAATCCGGTGCCGGCGAGGATCACATCACCGACGAGAAGAAAGTCGCCTTCGCCCTCGTTGATCTGCTCGGGCACGGTGACCTCGAAGCCATTGGCAGCGAACCAGTCCATGTAAGCGGGCCCCTCCGGCTGACGTTCGGCGTAGGTGAAGCTCGCGCCGTAAGCCTTGCCATCGAGCACAAAACCACCGTTCGCCGCATAGACCATGTCGGGCAGGCCATCGATCGGGTCGATCAGCTCGACGTCGAAGCCGAGCGAGACGTAGGTGTCGTAGAGCGTCTGCCACTGGGCGACGGCGTTCGACGTGTCGGTGGGCTTGTCAGGGTGCATCCACGGGTTGATCCGGTAACTCACTGTGAAATGCTCCGGGCGACACATGAGGATCGTGCGGTGCGATGCCTGTCGCTCAGGGACAGGCGCGGTCGTGGGTTCGGTTGAGATGCTCACGAGCCCAGTTTCACACGAAGAACCCGCATTTCGACTGCATCGGACGCACCTTTCGTGCAGGATCCAGCAATCTGCGCACGAATATGCCGTACAGTCGCCTCGTGGACAACCTCGACTTCAGCATCATCGATCTCCTCCGCCAGAACGCCCGTGCCGGCTACGGCGACATCGGCACCGTCGTGGGGCTCAGCGCCTCCGCAGTCAAGCGTCGCGTCGACCGCATGATCGCCGACGGGGTCATTCGGGGCTTCACCGTCCAGGTCGATCCCGCGGTCGACGGGCTCGCGACCGAGGCCTACGTCGAGTTGTTCTGCCGGGGTACCGTTTCGCCCGCTGAGCTGCAGCGAATCCTGATTACGGTTCCCGAGGTCGTCGACGCCGGTACCGTCACCGGGAGTGCGGACGCGATGGTCCACATGCGCTCGCGCGACATCCCGAGCCTCGAGGGCGCGCTCGAGCGCGTGCGCAACGCACCCAACGTCGATCACACCCGGAGCGCGATCATGCTCTCCAAGCTCATCAACCGCCAGCCCGCCTAGGCCGCTCGCCCCGCCCTATCAACTCCAGAACACACCACTCACGTTCGAGCAGACGCGCCAAACGTGGAGTCCTCGCGACCGAAAGGCCGTCGCGACGCGCGGCGCGCGGCGCAGCGGCCTACAACCGCAGCGCGGCCAACTCGGCGACGGGGTTACCGAAGCGGTGCGCGGTCATCGACACCGCCTGCTCGTGCAAGAACGGCAGCAGCTCGATCCGTCCGGCCTCGGTGACCTCGTCGGCGTAGATCGCGACGTCGGCACTCCCCTGCACTGCACGTGCCAACGCCGACCGGTCGCCGCCGATGAGCCGGATCCGCAGCGCCCGATACGACGACGGCCCGGGCCCCTCGAGCTGGCTGGTCGGATCGGCAGCCAGCAGCGCAGCCCGGTCGAGTGCCACGGTGTTCTGGAGCCCCAGCTGCAACAGCCCCGAATCTTGCGTCGCCCGCTCGAGAACGAGAGGTCGTCCTGCGGCGGCGACGCCACCTGACCCTGGAGCAGCCCGGCCGACGCTCGCGCAAGCCAGAGGCCCTCGT
>JAODMX010000322.1 GCA_025464735.1 Frondihabitans sp.
GGCCGTGCATGATCTTGACCGCGACGGGGCGTTCGAGGCGAAGGTCGGACGCGAGGTAGACCGTCGCCATTCCGCCGCGGGCGATGCGTGAGCGCACCTGGTATCGGCCATCGATGAGTCGGCCGATCATCGGGTCAGTTTGGTTGACGCTCACTTGCGTGATTTTACGGGCGACTTCCCTGGAGGTCGGCCCAACTCACCGCGCCTGACCAAACCGTTACCGTGCGTGTTCGGCACCCTGGTCGATGAGGCTTCGCCGGGCTCTGCGGGTCGAGGGCGTGTCTCCCAACGCCCGCGACCAATTGGGAGACACGCCCTAGAGGCTCGCGACCCAGATCCGCGCGGGCCGCTCCCATTTCGCGTAGGCGCTTGGATAGGCCGATACCTGCACGGCCTGGGCGGCCTGGGTCACGGTCATCCGAGACCAGCCCGGGATGTCGAGGAGCCCGCGGCTGTTCCCGGCGTTGGGGTTGTGGCTGCCGCCGAAGAAGAGGCGAGCGGCGTACGAGGTGTTGAGCAGTTGCGCCCGTGTGCCCCAGCCCTGGCTTGGGCGCTGCTGGAAGAGACCGACGGAGTCGCGGTCGCCGTGCGACACGTTGGTCAGGCTGGATTCCTGCGCGGCGGCGGCGAGAGCGATCACGATGCCATAGTCGCTCACGCCGAGGGAACGGCCGACGGCGATGATGGTTCGGGCGTTGGCCACCTGTGTCGCGTTGAGCGACGACGAAACGATCGGCGTTGCGGTACCCGTCGATGCAGTGGCGACCGCGGTCGTGGTCCCCGGAATGGTGAGCTTCTTGCCGGCGTAAATCGTGCTGGTCCAGCTCAGGTGGTTGGCGGCAAGCAGCTTCTCGACGGTCGTGTGGTGGGTCTTCGCGATCGACGAGAGGGTGTCTCCGGTGCGGATCGTGTAGACGCCCGAGGAGCTCGCACGCGGGGCGGCTGCCGGGGCAGGCGTGGCCGGGGCCGCGCTGGATCCTGAGCTGCTGGATCCGGGAATCGTCAGCTTCTGCCCGGGGTAGATGATGCTCGACAGGCCGAGGCCATTGGCACTGAGAAGCGCCTGCGTCGAGATGCCGTGGTGGGCGGCGATGGCCGACAGGGTGTCGCCTCGGACGATCGTGTAGCTGGAAGCGCTCGCACCGTGCGAGGCCGGAGCGGGGGCCGTGCTCGCTACACGTGCCGCGGTGAGGTGGAGCGTCTGGCCAGGGTAGATCGTGGACTTCCAGCTCAGACCGTTGAGAGCGAGAACGGAGGCGGTGGAGAGGCCGTAACGCCCGGCAATGCTCGACACCGTGTCTCCGGCGACGACTCGGTAGGTCGTCGGCGCGGACGCCGTGTCGATCGTGCCGTCGGAGGTGGTGGCGGCGGCGAGATGGACATCGGGTTGGCCGGGTGACAGGGCCGAAAGGTCGATCTCGGTTTCAGGGGCCGGGCTCACGCCCGGTTTCTTCACCTGCGGCTGGACGTGATCGGCGGCGAAGACGGCACCCGTGACATTCATCGATACAGCCATGGAGCCGACTAGGACGATGGGTACCGTGCCGAGCATGCTGCGACCGATCCGGTACGCAGCGCTGTGCCCGGAGCTCTGATCTGAAGAATTCATGAAGGTTCCCCGCGTATTCGTCGTGCTTTGGTTGTGCATCAACGGTGTGTCATCAGGTTCAACGCTGACACAGATGTATAGGCAAGTCAATTAACGAGGCTCATGTTGCTGATGTGACTTGGGTGCGAAACGGGGTACATGTGACGAGTCGACCCGCAGCCGTGGCAAGGTGGATGCGTGACAGAGCTTTCGACACGGCCATGGTTCGACGACATCACCTGGCTGACCCTGCCCGACGTAGCCGACCGGCTCGGGATCTCCGCGAGCCGGGTGAGGCGCCTGCTGGACGAGAGGATCCTGATCGGCGCACGAGTCGACGGTGTCCGCAAGATTCCCGAGGTCTTCCTCGTCGACGGTGAGCCCATGCACGAACTCCGTGGCACCCTCACCGTGTTGCACGACAATGCGTTCGACGACGACGAGGCCCTCGACTGGTTGCTCTCCGAGGAGGAGAGCCTCGGCACGAGTCCCGTCGCGGCGTTGCTCGCGGGTCGCAAGGCGGAAGTGCGCCGCGTCGCGCAGTCCCTCCTCTAGAGGGAACCGCTTCGCGCTTAGGCGGACCGCGCCGTGACGGTGTCGGCCAGCTGCGACAGCTGCGTGCGCGCGCCGGCCGCGAGGGGTGCGCGCGTGATGGCCTCCTTGGCCCGCGAGACCTGATCGGTGATCGACTCCTCGATCGCGTCGACTGCTCCCGAATCTCGGATCGTGGCCTGCAGCATCCGGATCTGCTCGTCGGTCAGCTCCGGGTCGCCCAGGAGTTCGTCGAGCAGTCGCACGGCGTTGCCGGGGAGGTTTGCGCGGGCGGTGGCGATGAGCACTGTGCGTTTGCCCTCGCGGAGATCGTCTCCGGCGGGCTTACCTGTCACTGACGGGTCGCCGAACACCCCGAGCAGGTCATCTCTCAACTGGTAGGCGATGCCGAGCGGAAGTCCGAAGTCGCGTAGTGCGGCGAGGTGGTCGTGGGAGCCGCCCGCCATCGCTGCTCCGATCGTGAGCGGCGCTTCGACCGAGTACTTTGCCGACTTGTAGACGATGACGCGCTGTGCGCGAGTCAGGAGTTCGTCATTGTCAGCACCGCGCCAGGCGCTCTCCTCGAGGATGTCGAGGTATTGGCCGAGGGTCACCTCGGTGCGCATCCGGTTGAATTCGCGACGCGCCGAGCGAGCTGCATCACGGGAGGTCAGCGCGTCGAATCCCTCGGAGAGGAGCTCGTCGCTCCAGCTCAGGAGCAGGTCGCCGAAGAGCAGGGCGCCGGAGGTACCGAACGTCGTCGCGTCGCCGAACCAGCCGCTCTCGCGGTGGAGTTCTTCGAATCTCCTGTGCGCGGCGGGGCGGCCGCGGCGAGTGTCGGAGTTGTCCATGATGTCGTCGTGCACGAGGGCTGCAGCGTGGAAGAACTCGAGGCCTGCCGAGGCCGTCATGACGGCGGCGAGCTGCTCCCGGTCCGGGCCCGTGACGAGGGGGTCGAAAGAGGTCGCGAGACCCGCCACCGACTGCCAACCCCAGTAGCAGAACAGGGCTCGAAAGCGCTTGCCACCTCGGAGGAGATCGCCCGAGAATCGGGCGAATGTCTCGACGTCCGGAGCGATGGATGCGAGGTGCGGTCGTTGCGCGCCGAGAAAGGTATCGATTCGCTCTTGAACGACGTCCACTAACCGCGTACTCTCAGCCACGCCGCCTAGCCTAACCACTGCTTGCGGTCGTAGAATCGGAAGCTAACAACCACGCAACAATCCCGTGGGTTACTGGCCCAAAGCGTGAAGGGCCCGATTGTTGGGCTGAGCCTGAAGGGAACCAAGATGCCTCTTTCTGAACAGGAGCAGCGGCTGCTCGAAGAGATGGAGCGCAGTCTCTACAACAACGACTCCGATTTCGTCACGACCATGGGCTCGCGTCGAGGGCGTCCGAGCTACACGATGGTGGTTCTCGGAATCCTGGGGGCGTTGGTCGGCATCGGCGTCATCGTCGCAGGTGTCGCACTTCGTCAGCCACTCATCGGCGTGGCCGGGTTCGTCGTGCTCCTCGCGGGCGCGCTCTTCGCGATTGCACCTCCCCGGCGTCGCCACGGCCTTCTTGGCCCCGCCCCCGTCTCTCCCGACTCCTCCACTTCGCGCCCGTCGCGTGGTCGTGGTAGCCGTGGCAGCATGATGGATCGCCTCAACGAGCGCTGGGATCGCCGCCAGGGTGGCGACGGTCAGTAACCACACCTCGGGCGACAACCGCACACAGCGACAAAGGGTCGGCGAGAGCCGGCCCTTTTTTCGTGCCCTCGATCCACCGAATGACATCCCCGCCTCTCCATTTCCCTCCACCCCGTACATCCCAGTGATGGCGGGGGTTTTTTCTGCGAAAAGACCCCATTTCGGGGCAATATCGTTGGTTAGTGGTGGGTTGTGGAGTAAAGTGGAGGAACAGCCCAGATGCGTGACCAGCGCGACGGGGGAGCGAGTGGGGGTGGCCGAGAGTGTTGCTCGGTACCTACGCGCCCCGACTCGACGAGAAAGGCCGCATCATCCTTCCTGCGAAGTACCGCGACGAGCTGGCCTCCGGTCTCGTGGTCACCCGCGGGCAGGACCGCTGCCTCTACGTCTTCAGCCAGCGCGAGTTCGAAGACACCTACGCGAAGATTCGCCAGGCCCCTCTGACCAATACCAAGGCGCGCGACTTCCTCCGCGTCTTCCTCTCGGGTGCCTCCGACGAGATCCCCGACAAGCAGCACCGCATCACGATCCCGGCCTACCGGCGCGTTTACGGCGGCCTCGATCGCGACCTCACAGTCGTCGGTGTCGGCAGTCGTGCCGAGATCTGGAGCACCGAGACCTGGAACACCTACTACGCCGAGCACGAGGCGACCTTCTCCGACACCGACGAGGAGGTGATCCCCGGGCTCTTCTGACCCTTGGCCCTGACTCCCAGCCGTCCACCCCTGGCGCACCTTCCCCGGTGCCAGGTGGGATGGATGGGGATCAGGATCCAGGGCCTCGGCCTTCGAAGTCATGGCAGACAATCAGATCCACACACCCGTCCTCCTCGAGCGCAGCCTCGATCTGCTGGCCCCGGCGATTTCGCGTCCCGGTGCCACAGTCGTCGACGCCACGCTCG
>JAODMX010000067.1 GCA_025464735.1 Frondihabitans sp.
GCGTCTACCCGGTCTCATGGGCGTCGTTCGTGCTCGGCCGCCCCGCCAGGGTGCTCGCCAGTGGCAACCTCGCCCCGAGCGGCGTCGACGTGCAGGCCACCATGATCCTCGACTCGGGCCGCGGTGCGCAGGCTCTCGTCAGCGCGGGGCTGAACGCGCGCACCCCGTCCGATTCGATCATCGCGGGCGGCGGCGGCTATCTGAAGATCCGGTCGCCGTTCTGGTTCGCAGACGAGCTCCAACTGTTCGATGAAACGAGCACTCTCGTCGGATCCTGGACCGATCCCTTCGACCGCCCGATCCGCCAGTCGCTCTGCTACCAGGCATCCGCACTCGCCCGCTACGTCGCCGACGGTCTCACCGACTCGCCGCTGCACCCGCTCGCCGAGGCCGTCGAGGTGATGGAAACGCTGGACGAGGTCCGCCGCCAGATCGGCTGACGCGTCCTCGACGACTCGCAGGCCGTACGATCGAGGGGGCCCCGGATCCGAAGGAGAAACGCGCATGGAACAGCAGCGGATGAACGTCGAGTCGTTCAACCTCGACCACCGCACGGTGACGGCGCCGTACGTCCGCCTCGCGGACCACAAGGAGCTGCCTCACGGCGACGTCCTCGACAAGTACGACGTGCGTTTCACCCAGCCGAACAAGGCTTACCTCGACATGAAGGCCGTGCACTCGATCGAGCACCTTTTCGCCGAGAAGTCGCGTAACCACTCCGACCAGGTGATCGACTTCTCACCGATGGGCTGCCAGACCGGTTTCTACCTGATTCTCCAGGGCGCCCCCTCCTACGACGACGTGCTGACACTCATCGAGGCAACGATGAAAGACATCCTCGTGGCCGACGAGGTGCCGGCCGCGAACGAAGTGCAGTGCGGCTGGGGTGCCAACCATTCCCTCACCGCCGCCCAAGAGGCTGTCCGCACTTTCCTGGCCGACCGCGCAGACTGGTCCGTCGTCACCGCATGACCCGAGGAGCCGTCGACGCGGTGGTCGTCGTCGCAATGGACGACGAGGCGGCGCCCTTCCTCGAGCGCGCCTCGGCCGTCTCTGACACGACCGTCGTCGGCAACGCCCAGTCGCGGCGCATCACCATCGACGGGCGAGAGCTGCTCCTTGTTTTGAGCGGCATCGGTCTCGTGAACGCGGCGAGCGCCGCCACCTCGGCACTCGTCGGGCTGGGTGGTGCACCGCTGCCCCTCGTCATCAGTGCGGGAACCGCCGGGGGTCTCGCCCCCGAGATCCGGGTCGGCGAGGTCGTCGTCGGCACGGAGTACATCAACATCGACGCCGACGCTCGGGTCTTCGGCTACGTACTCGGGCAGGTGCCCGGCATGCCTCCGGCCTACGAAGGCTTCGCGAGTGCCCTGAAGAACAGGCCCACGGCCGGCACCCTGCCGACTGGCGAGACGTTCGACGTCGTCGAGGGCCTGGTCGTCTCCAGCTACTCCTTCGTCTCCGAAGATCGTGTGCCCGTGATCCTTTCGCAGTTCACGCGCGCACTCGCCACCGACATGGAGACGGTGGCGATCGCACAGACCAGCCACGTCTTCGGAGCGCCGTTCGTCTCGGTGCGCGGCATCTCCGATCTCTGCGGCCCGGCCGCGATCGACGACCATCTCACCCACGTCGACGACGCCTCCGAGCGGTCGGCCGTGACGGTGCTCGACCTGCTCGCGGCGCTCGAGCACAACGCCTGAGAGGATCCGATGGACGATCGAACGCTCGCGGCGTACGCCACCGACGCCCCCGGCTACGCCGACGACTGGGAATCCCAGCCCGCCGCGACCGACCTGCAGGATGCGGTCCAGCACTGGTTCCGCCCCGGCCGCACCGCAGACATCGGCTGCGGTTCCGGACGTGACGCCGAGTGGTTACGGAGTGTGCGCTACGAGGTCACCGGCTACGACGCTTCGGAGGCGCTCCTCGGAGAAGCGCGCCGCCGTCACCCTCTGGTGCCCTTCGAGGTCGCGACGCTGCCCGATCTCGCCGAACTCGAGCCCGGCACCTTTCAGAACGTGCTCTGCGAGACGGTGATCATGCACCTGCCGGTGGAGGAGATCCCTCGTGCGGTCGCTGCGATGTGGGCTCTCCTCAAGCCGGGCGGCACCCTCTATCTGACCTGGCGGGTGACCGAGGGCGACTCGACGCGTGATGACCGCGGCCGCCTCTACTCACACTTCGAGCCATCGCTCGTGCTGGACTCGTTGACGGGTGCACAGATCCCCCTCGACACCGAGGGCGCGAGTGCGTCGTCGGGCAAGGTCATTCACCGCCTTGTTGCGCGGCGCCCCGCCGCTTCGCTCGATCAGTCCAGTAGCTCGTAATCGGCCCCGTCAGGAGCAGCACCAGCAGCGAGTACATTCCGACGTGCGGCACCAGGAGCGCAATCAGGAGTGCCACGCTCATCAGGACGGACGAGAGCACCGACTGAAAGAGCGACAGCTTCGCAGCCTCGGGATCGATGAGCTCGGGATCGTGGATCATGATCCACTCGACGACCCCGAGTGACACCGTGGTGGCGATCATGGTTCCGATGTAGATGGCGTAGACGGGTCGTGAGGAGATGCCGTTGGTGAGCAGGTTCGCGGCGAAGGGGAGAAACGCGATGCTGCACAGCCAGGCGAAGTTCGCCCGGATGAGAGCGGAGTTGTAGCTCCTCGCGTACTCGAAGACCGAGTGGTGTGCCGCCCAGAAACGACCGATCACGAAGAACGTGACAAAGAAGCTGATCAGCGCATCTTGGTTCTCGACGAGCAGATGACCGATGGAGTCATTGCCGATCTTCGAGGCGATGTCCACGAGCGGCAGGATGAGCAGCGTGATCGCGATCGCCACCGTGGCATCCGAGAAGTTGACCAGGCGGTCGAGGCCTCGGGAGGTGCGGGGTCTGGCCAATTCTCGTCCTCCGGTCCGGTGTTGCGTCGAGCGTAGCTCGTCCGGGCTAACCGGCCTGCGGCACCGGGGTGTGACGCGGCAGCCGCACGACCTGCCCGGCGTAGGTGAAACCGCCGCCGAAACCGAAGAGCAGGGCCTGGGATCCCGGGGGCAATTCTCCCCGGTGCCACGCCTTCGAGAGTCCCAGGGGCACACTCGCGGCCGACGTGTTTCCCGATTCGACGATATCGCGGATCACGATCTTGCCGGTCGCGCCGAGCGCCTCTGCCAGGGGTTCGATGATGCGCAGGTTTGCCTGATGGAAGGCGAAGACGTCGATGTCGGCGAGCGCGATGCCCGACGTCTCGACGATGCGCCGAGCGATGCCCGCTGCCTCCGTGATCGCCCACCGGTAGATGGTGCGCCCCTCCTGGGAGAAGATCTCGGGGTCGCCGTCGACGCGGATCGCGTCGAGCATCTCGGGCACCGATCCCCAGAGAACGGGGCCGACCTCGGGCTTGGCCTCGCCGCTCGTCGCCTCGAGAATGGCGGCGCCGGCGCCGTCGGCGGTGAGGACGCAGGTCGTGCGGTCGGTCCAGTCGGTGATCGCGGAGAGCTTCTCGGATCCGACCACGAGCACTCGCTCGGCCGCACCCGCCCGGATGGCCTGGTCGGCGAGCGCCACCCCGTACTCGAAGCCGGAACACGCCGTGTTGATGTCGAGGATCGCCGGACCACCGACGCCCAACGTCGTTGCCACCCGCGCCGCCGCGTTGGGGCTGCGGTGGGTCGACGACGTGCTCGCCACGATGACCATGGAGATGTCGGTCGGCTCGAGCCCGGCGTCGGCGAGCGCGTTGCGGGCCGCTTCGGTGGCCATCGATGCCACCGTCTCATCCGCGGTCGCGATGTGCCGGGTCTTGATGCCCGTGCGGGTGGTGATCCACTCGTCGCTGGTGTCGACGAGGGTGCTGAGTTCGTCGTTGGTGAGCACACGCTCGGGCTGGTAGTGGCCGAGGCCGACGATGTGCGACCCCCGCGCTGCGATTTCCGTCATGCTTCACCGTAACCAAGCGCGCGGTGTTGCGTCGCCGATCGCACAATGCTTCGCGCATTTCCGCGAAGCCACCCGCAGGTACGCGAGGCCACCCGTGGCCCGCGCGCGGGAATAGGCGGCGCGCTAGCGTCGTTCCTGCAAGTGCTTCAGGCGCGGTGGCAATCCGTACCGCAAGGAGCACCGCACCGGGAGACTCCATGACCGCGATCCATTGGCTATTCGATGCGACGTTCACCATCGGAAATCAAACGGTGCTCTGGCGCGAGGTGATCGGCAACCTGTTCGGCCTCGTCAGCGCCCTCGGCGGGATGCGCCGGCGCGTCTGGGCGTGGCCGATCGGCATCGCCGGCAACGCACTCCTCTTCACCGTCTTCCTCGGCGCTGTCTTCGGCACCCCGAACCCGGTGAACCTCTACGGTCAGGCGGGGCGCCAGATCATGTTCATCGTGGTGTCGATCTACGGCTGGTACGCCTGGAAGCATCGCAAAGACCACGGTCTCGTGGCAGTCGAGCCGCGCTGGGCGGGAGCGCGGACCCGGATCCTGCTCGCCGTTGCGCTCGTGGGCGGCACCGCGATCCTGACGCCGATCTTCACGGCCATGGGGTCGTACTCTCCCGTCTGGTCGGACGCCTGGATCTTCATGGGCTCCCTCCTCGCCACCTACGGCATGGCCAAGGGCTGGGTCGAGTTCTGGTTGATCTGGGTCGCCGTCGACGTCGTGGGCGTGCCGCTCCTCTTGAGCGCGGGTTATTACGCGTCGGCCCTGATGTACGTGTTCTACGGCGTCTTCACGCTGACTGGTTTCTTCGTCTGGGCGCGGACCCGCAGGATCCCTGCGGTGCCGGTGATGCCGGATCCTGCGCCCCAGCGCACCCGCGCCTGACCCGACCGGGCGAAGATGGCTCCATGACCAGTCGTGACCACCGCGTTGCCGTCCTCGTGCTCGAGGGGGCGAAACCGCTCGACGTCGGGATTCCGGCGCAGGTGTTCTCGCACCGGGCGAGCATGCCCTACGAGGTGCGGGTCTGCGGTGCCGCACCCGGCCTGGTGACAGGTGGTGACGGCCTTTCGTACCACGTCGCCGACGGGCTCGACGCGCTGGCGGAGGCCGACACCGTCTTCATCCCGGGGTACCGGGAACCCGCGGGCACGGAGCCAGCGGCGGCGGTCGTCGACGCGCTCATCAAGGCCCACGAACGGGGCACCCGGCTCGCCGCCATCTCGACCGGCGCCTTCGCGCTCGCCGCGACCGGGCTGCTCGACGGCAAGCGGGCCACCACGCACTGGCACTACACGCGGGCTCTCGCCGAGCGGCACCCGCTGGTCCGGGTCGACGAGGACGTCCTCTTCGTCGACGAAGGCGACGTCCTCACCTCGGCGGGCGCGGCATCCGGAATCGACCTCTGCCTTCATCTCGTGCGACGCGACCACGGCGTCGGGCTCTCCAACCACGTGGCCCGTCGGCTGGTGGCGGCGCCCTACCGAAGCGGCGGCCAGGGGCAGTACGTGCCGCGCAGCGTGCCCGAGCCCCTCGGTGACCTGTTCGCCGAGACCCGCGAGTGGGCGCTGGCCCACCTCGACGAACCCCTGACCCTCGACGCCCTCGCTCAGAACGCTCGGGTCTCCGCGCGCACGTTCTCCCGCCGTTTCGTCGAAGACACGGGATACACGCCGATGCAGTGGATCCTGCGAGCGCGGGTCGACCTCGCGCGGGAGCTTCTCGAACGCACCGACCTCGGCGTCGAGCCCATCGCCGACCGGGTCGGGCTCGGTACCGGCGCCAATCTGCGGTTGCACTTCCAGCGGATCCTGGGCACGTCCCCCACCGAGTATCGGCACACGTTCTCCGCCTGACCGCCGTTCGTTCCCGACGGTCGAGGTTGGCGTGATCCTTGCGCACGCTGTCGCGCAAGCCACTCCCGGTTCAGGATCCGGCACAGCACGCTGGGTGGTGGAACGAAAGGAACCCCATGACCCGCATTGCCATCAACGGCTTCGGCCGCATCGGACGCAACACCCTCCGCGCGCTCCTCGAGCGCGACAGCGACCTCGAGGTGGTCGCCGTCAACGACCTCACCTCGATCGACACGCTCGCCCACCTGCTCAAGTACGACAGCTCGCTCGGCCGTCTGGGCCGTCCCGTCGAAGTCGACGGTGACACGCTTGTGGTCGAGGGGCGCAGGATCCGAGTCCTCGCCGAACGCGAACCGGCGAGCCTCCCCTGGGGCGAGCTCGGTGTCGACCTCGTGCTCGAGTCCACCGGACGCTTCACCTCGGCCGAAGCTTCACGCGCCCACCTTGAGGCCGGCGCCAAGCGCGTGCTGGTCAGCGCGCCCGCCGACGGTGCCGACGTCACGCTCGCGTACGGCGTCAACACCGACGCCTACGACCCCGCGAC
>JAODMX010000079.1 GCA_025464735.1 Frondihabitans sp.
TTCGCGGGCTTCAGCGGCGGCACCCTCGCCCTCCCGAGTTTCGGGTTCATCGTCGGTTTCATTCCTGCCGCGGCCCTGATCGGTTGGCTGTCGGAGCGGTCGTGGGACCGCAAATTCCCCCTCGCTCTCGGCGGGTTCCTCCTGGCAAGCGCAATTCCGTTCGTCGTCGGTCTGCCCTACCTCGCGATCTCGCTCGCGCACCTCGGGCTCCCCCACGACTTCGCGGCCGTCATGGCCGCGGGCTTCACGCCGTTCATCGTCGGCGGCATCGCCAAGTGGCTCATCGCCGCGGGCGCGCTGCCACTGCTCTGGCGCGCGTCGCGCGCGCTGAAGCGCCGCTGAGCGCCGCTCGCGCTTCGCAACGACAAAACCCTCGCCGTCGGCCTGTGAGGTGGTCCTAGGACCACCGTCACGGCCGGCAGCGAGGGTTTTGCTGCGAAAGCTAGATGCTGAAGCCGATGGCGCGCATCATGTCGCGACCATCGTCGGTGATGCGCTCCGGGCCCCACGGCGGCATCCAGACCCAGTTGATTCGGAAGGCCTCGACGATCCCGTCGAGCGCATTCGCCGTCTCGGATTCGATGACGTCTGTCAGCGGGCAGCCGGCCGAGGTCAGCGTCATGCTGATGATCAGGGCGTCTTCGTGCTCGTCGTCCATCGCAAGGTCGTAGATCAGGCCCAGGTCGACGACGTTCACGCCGAGCTCGGGGTCGACGACCTCTTTCAGCGCCTCTTCGACCTGGTCGAACCGCTCGGGGGCGAGTGCAACGGCGGCCATGATCAGGCCTCTGTAGCCGCGGCAGCCGCCGCAGTGACGTAACGGTCGTAACCTTCGTCTTCGAGTTGGTCGGCGAGCTCGGGGCCGCCCTGCTCGGCGACATGGCCGTCCACGAAGACGTGGACGAAGTCAGGCTTGATGTAGCGCAGGATTCGTGTGTAGTGCGTGATCATCAGGATCCCGAGGTCGGTTGCCGCGTGGGCGCGGTTGACACCCTCGGAGACGATCTTGAGCGCGTCGACGTCGAGACCCGAGTCGGTCTCGTCGAGGATCGCGAACTTGGGCTTGAGGAGCTCGAGCTGCATGATCTCGTGGCGCTTCTTCTCTCCGCCCGAGAATCCCTCGTTGACGTTGCGCTCGGCGAACGAAGGGTCCATCTTGAGGTCGCTCATGTGGCTGCGGAGGTCTTTGATCCAGGTGCGGATCGAGGGTGCCTCACCGTCGAGCGCGGTCTTTGCCGTGCGAAGGAAGTTGGCGACCGTGACACCGGGGATCTCGACGGGATACTGCATCGCGAGGAAGAGACCCGCCTTGGCGCGCTGGTCGACGGTCATCGTGAGGACCTCTTCGCCGTCGAGCGTGATCGAGCCCCCGTCGACCTTGTAGCGCGGGTGGCCGGCGATCGTGTAGGCGAGGGTGGACTTGCCGGATCCGTTGGGGCCCATGACCGCGTGGATCTCACCCTTCTTGATCGTGAGGTCGACGCCCTTGAGGATCGGCTTGTTGCCCTGTTCGGTGTCGATCGAGACCTGGAGGTCGCGGATTTCGAGGGTTGACATTGTGTTCCTTACTGTGACGACGAGTCTCTTCGTCGTCGCGATCTAACGGGCGAGGACGTCGCTGAGGTCGACGTAGATGTCGCCGTCGATGACGGAGACGGAATAGACGGGTACGGGCTCGTAGGCCGGAAGGGTCAGCGGCTTGCCCGTCGTGAGTTCGAATTTGGAGCCGTGGGCCCAGCACTCGATGGTGTCGTCTTCGACGAAACCTTCGGCAAGCGAGATGTCGCCGTGCGTGCAGGTGTCGCCGAGCGCGTGGAGTTGACCCTCGGAGTCGCGAACAACGGCCACCGGGGTGCCGTCGATCACCACTCGCAGGGCGTCAGAGACGCTCACATCGGCGTCGGAGCAGACCTTCGTGGGCATCAGACGCCGGCTCCCGGTTGGGAGTCAACGTACGGTGCACGGACTCGGGTGACGGAGCCGTTGGCAGCGGCACGAGCCTCTGCGCCGTCGGCGAGCTCATCCTCGAGTGCCCGGATGAGGCGCTCCTGAAGGACCGGTTCGCCGATGTGCTGCACGATCTCGCTCAGGAAGCCGAGCACCACGATGCGGCGCGCCTCCTCTTCTGGGATGCCGCTCGACTCGAGGTAGAACAGGTGCTCGTCGTCGAAGCGACCGGTCGCACTGGCGTGTCCGGCGCCCAGGATGTCGCCGGTCTCGATCTCGAGGTTGGGGACCGAGTCGGCGCGAGTGCCCTCGGAGAGCACGAGGTTGCGGTTCTGCTCGTAGCTGTCGGTGCCCGGGGCGGTCCGGCCGATGAGGACATCGCCGATCCAGACCGTGCGAGCACCCTCACCCTGGAGCGCACCCTTGTAGTTCACGCGGCTCTTGGTCTTGGGGGCGTCGTGGTTGACGTAGACCTGCTGCTCGAGGTGCTGGCCGGCATCGGCGAAGTAGACGCCGTTGAGGTCGACATCGGCACCCTGCTCGGCCAGGTGAGCCGAGGGGTTGATGCGGACGATCGAGCCGCCGAGACTGACGACGAAGTGCTTCAGCTGCGAGTCGCGGCCGAGACGGGCGAAGTGACTGGCCAGGTGGACCGCGTCGTCGTCCCACTCCTGGACGCTGACCACGGTCAGATGCGCGCCCTCGTCGACGACGATCTCGACATTCTCGACGAGGTTGGCTTTGCCGCCGTTTTGCAGGACAACGAGACCGGCCGAGTTGGGCTGGGCGTGGATCACGGTGTGACCGGCGTGCGGCTCGCTCCCCAGCCCGGAACGACCGACGGTGATCGCGGTGGGCTCATCGCCCGCGACGGTGACCAGCAGGACGTTCTCGACGCTGGACCAGGCATTCGCGGAAGCCTTGTCTTCTGGTGTGCCGGCGCGACCCACGAGCTCGTGGTCGGGACGGACCCACTCGACAGTCGCGCCCGGGGTCTCGGTTGCGAGGTACGCGTAGGGCGAGCCGTCGAGCGGGCCGTCGATGAGGTCGCGGATCTTCGAGACGGGACTGAGCTTCCAGTCGACCTCGCGGCCGGTGACGTCGGGGAAGGCCTGCGGGTCGGTCGAGGTGAAACGGGCGGAGCGGGTCTGGATCGGCACGAGGCCCCAGCCGCCGTCCGTGTGCGCTTTCGCGCCGTGCTGAACGGGTTCGACGACGGGGGTCTCGGTTGGTGCGGGAGTTGCGGACATCTAGCCGACGGATCCTTCCATGCTCATCTCGATGAGCTTGTTGAGTTCAAGTGCGTATTCCATCGGCAGCTCGCGCGCGATCGGTTCGATGAACCCGCGCACGATCATGGCCATGGCCTCGTCTTCGGCCATTCCGCGCGACATCAGGTAGAAGAGTTGCTCTTCGCTGACTCGAGAGACGGTCGCCTCGTGGCCGAGCTGCACATCGTCGACCCGGATATCGATGGCCGGGTAGGTGTCGGAACGCGAGATCGTGTCGACTAGGAGCGCGTCGCATCGAACAGTGTTGGCCGAGTGGTGGGCACCCTCGTCGACACGGACCTCACCGCGGTAACCGGCGCGGCCGCCACCCCTCGCGATCGACTTCGAGACGATGGACGACGTCGTGTAGGGCGCCATGTGGATCATCTTGGCGCCGGCGTCCTGGTGCTGACCGGGGCCCGCAAATGCGACCGACAGGGTCTCGCCCTTCGCGTGCTCGCCGGCGAGGTAGATGGACGGGTATTTCATCGTCACCTTGGATCCGATGTTGCCGTCGATCCACTCCATGGTCGCGCCCTCGTGCGCGATGGCACGCTTCGTGACCAGGTTGTACACGTTGTTCGACCAGTTCTGGATCGTTGTGTAGCGCACGCGGGCGTTCTTCTTCACGATGATCTCGACGACAGCAGAGTGCAGCGAATCGCTCTTGTAGATCGGCGCGGTGCAGCCTTCGATGTAGTGGACGTACGAGCCCTCGTCGGCGATGATCAGCGTGCGCTCGAACTGGCCCATGTTTTCGGTGTTGATTCGGAAGTAGGCCTGAAGAGGGATCTCGACCTTGACGTTCTTCGGTACGTAGACGAACGATCCGCCCGACCAGACGGCTGTGTTGAGAGCCGCGAACTTGTTGTCGCCGGCCGGGATCACAGTGCCGAAGTACTCCTTGAAGAACTCGGGGTGCTCGCGGAGCGCCGTGTCGGTGTCCATGAAGATGACGCCCTGGGCCTCGAGGTCTTCGCGGATCTGGTGGTACACCACCTCGGACTCGTACTGGGCAGCGACACCGGCAACGAGACGGTTGCGCTCAGCCTCGGGGATGCCGAGCTTCTCGTAGGTCGCCTTGATGTCGTCAGGAAGCTCTTCCCAGCTGGTGGCCTGCTTCTCGGTGGAACGCACGAAGTACTTGATGTTGTCGA
>JAODMX010000093.1 GCA_025464735.1 Frondihabitans sp.
TTCGCGGGCGAGCACATCGGTGATGTCGGCGATGCGTTTGCGCAACGGAGTGGGGTCGATGTTGTTGACCCGGTTGTACTCCACCTGCTTCTCGCGCCGGCGGTCGGTCTCCTCGATGGCGTTCTTCATCGAGTCGGTGAGCACATCCGCATACATGTGCACCTGACCCGACACGTTCCGGGCCGCACGCCCGATGGTCTGGATGAGCGACGTGGACGACCGCAGGAAGCCCTCCTTGTCGGCGTCGAGGATGGCGACGAGTGAGACCTCGGGCAGGTCGAGACCCTCGCGAAGGAGGTTGATGCCGACCAGGACGTCGTAGACGCCCTGGCGCAGTTCGGTGAGGAGCTCGACTCGCCGGAGGGTGTCGACGTCGGAGTGCAGGTAGCGCACGCGCACCCCGGCCTCGGTGAGGAAGTCGGTGAGCTCTTCGGCCATCTTCTTCGTGAGAGTCGTGACCAGGACGCGCTCGTCGCGCTCGGTGCGCAGCTTGATCTCTTCGAGGAGGTCGTCGATCTGCCCCTCGGAGGGCTTGATGACGATGGCGGGGTCGATGAGGCCCGTGGGGCGGATGATCTGCTCCACGACGCTGTCGGTGATGCCGAGCTCATACCGTCCGGGTGTTGCCGAGAGGTAGACCTTCTGCCCGACGCGGTTCAGGAACTCCTCCCATTTCAGCGGCCGGTTGTCGAGGGCGCTCGGAAGGCGGAACCCGTGCTCGACGAGAGTGCGCTTACGCGAGGCGTCGCCTTCATACATGGCGCCGATCTGCGGTACGGTCACGTGCGACTCGTCGATGACGACGAGGAAGTCGTCGGGGAAGTAGTCGATGAGGCAGTGCGGGGCCTCCCCCGCGACCCGGCCGTCGATGTGTCGTGAGTAGTTTTCGATGCCGTTGCAGAATCCGATCTGCTCCATCATCTCCAGGTCGAAGGAGGTGCGCATGCGGAGGCGTTGCGACTCGAGAAGCTTGCCCTGCTTGTCGAGCTCGGCCAGCCGCTCGGCCAGTTCTTCTTTGATGGTGCCGATGGCGCGATGCATGACGTCGGTGCCGGCGACGTAGTGCGAGCCGGGGAAGATCGACACGGCGTCCATCGTGCGGACGACATCGCCCGTGAGGGGGTGCAGATAGTAGAGAGCCTCGATCTCGTCGCCGAACATCTCGATGCGCACGGCGAGCTCCTCGTACATCGGGATGATCTCGATCGTGTCACCACGCACGCGGAAGTTGCCGCGAGAGAAGTCGATGTCATTGCGCTGGTACTGCATGGCGACGAATCGCCGGATGAGGGTGTCGCGGTCGATCCGCATGCCCACCTGGAGTGCGAGCATCGCCTCCATGTAGCCCTCAGGAGTACCCAGGCCGTAGATGCACGAGACCGTCGAGACCACGATCACGTCACGGCGGCTCAACAAGGAGTTGGTCGTGGAGTGCCGCAGGCGCTCGACCTCGGCGTTGATCGACGAGTCTTTCTCGATGAACGTATCGGTCTGAGGAACGTAGGCCTCCGGCTGGTAGTAGTCGTAGTACGAGACGAAGTATTCAACGGCGTTGTTGGGGAAGAGCTCGCGGAACTCGGTCGCCAACTGCGCCGCAAGCGTCTTGTTGTGGGCCAGCACGAGAGTCGGCCGGTTGACGGCCTCGACGAGCCACGCGGTCGTGGCGGACTTGCCGGTACCGGTCGCGCCGAGGAGCACGACGTCGGTTTCACCGGCGTTGATGCGGCCGGCGAGCTCAGCGATGGCGGCTGGCTGATCGCCGCTCGGCTGGTACTCGCTGACCACTTCGAAAGGGCGGACGCTGCGAGTCGGTTCCATAGAACAAGTCTACGAGTGACCACCGACACTCGTTCTCTCGCAGGAGGTCCGAGGGACCGCTCGCAGCGAACACCGGCTGGCGGAGAGGTGGTCAGCCGGCGGCTTTCTCGGCGGCCAGGCGAACGAGGTTGCCGTAGAGGTCGTCGGTCTGCGCGAGAGTCGACTCGATGTTCGTCGACGAGTCGATGACGAAGTCGGCAACGGCGAGACGGTCCCCATCGGAGGCTTGGGCGTCGATTCGTCGAGCGGCGTCGCTTTCGTCCATGCCGCGAAGACCGACGAGGCGCTCGACACGGGTTGCGCGGGGTGCATGGACGACGACGATGCGGTCGAATTCGCTGGCGCGGCCGGCCTCCACGAGGAGTGGCACGTCGTAAACGATGACGCGGGCGGGGTCGCCGGCTGCTGCTTCCCGCATGCGCTGCCGACTGAGCTCCCCGACTGCCGGGTGCGTGATCGCTTCCAGGGCGAGCCGAGCCTCAGGATCCGAGAAGACGATTGCTCCGAGGGCCTGACGGTCGAGACTTCCGTCGGCCTGGAGAACACCCCTGCCGAACCGCTCAGCGATGGCCGCGAGACCTCGTGTGCCCGGCTCGACGACCTCACGGGCGAGCTTGTCGGCGTCGATGTGGGCGGCGCCCAGCTCGGCGAGACGACTGGCGACGACGGTCTTGCCGGCCGCGATCCCACCTGTCAATCCGGTAACGAACACCCTCACACCCTATCGGCCAGTTCCCTCTCCTCCCGTGCCGCCTTCAGGCCACCTCACGCGCTGCCCCAGGGCTCCACGACACGCCGCTCACGTTCTTCCCGCCACGCCATTCGTGGAGTCGAGCGGAAGGCCCTTCTTCGGCCACTCCAGGATTGGGCGATCTTGGGAAAAGTGAGTGGCGAGTTGT
>JAODMX010000111.1 GCA_025464735.1 Frondihabitans sp.
TACGAGCAGATGGCCGGGCTGACCCAGGAGCTGGTCCAGAACGCGGCTCTCGCCGTCTCCGGATCCCACGTGGTCACCTGGGCCGACGGCACCCTCTACGACCTCGGCGGTGAGTGGGAGCGCCTGCCGATGTACGAGTCGCTCTCGTCCGCCTCCGGCATTCACATCACCCCGGACACCCCCTTGGGTGTCCTGCAGGCGCTCGCGTCTGACGTGGGCATCTCCGTGCCGCAGGAGACCCACGGGAAGCTCGTCGAGGAGCTCTGGGAGCACTTCGTCAAGGGCACGCTCGAGCGGCCGACGTTCGTCACCGACTTCCCGATCGACACGTCCCCTCTGGTGCGGGCGCACCGGTCGAAGCCGGGCGTCGTCGAGAAGTGGGATCTCTACATCCGCGGCTTCGAGCTGGCGACCGGTTACTCCGAGCTCGTCGACCCGGTCGTGCAGCGGGAGCGCTTCGTCGAGCAGGCGACCCTCGCGGCTCGAGGTGACGTCGAGGCGATGCGTCTCGACGAGGAGTTCCTCCGCGCGCTCGAGTACGGGATGCCGCCTTCGGGCGGGATCGGCATGGGCATCGATCGCCTGCTGATGGCGATCACGGGCCTGGGCATTCGCGAGACGATCCTCTTCCCGCTGGTGAAGTAGCGCGCTCGGATCCGGGCGTCGTGGAGTCTCGATGCCGACCGACCCCGTTCGACAGAGGGGGCGGGGCGACGTAACCTAGATCCGTGCCCCACTCCGTGATCGGCGGGATCGTGTATTCCGTCGCCCCGACCATCCTCGTCGGGCTCATCTTCTGGTTCGCTATGCGCGCCATCTTCCGCGCCGACCGCACGGAGCGCGCCGCATACACCGCCATCGAGGCCGAAGAGCGCGCTCGCGCCGAGGCCGAAGAGGGCGCCTTGCGTGCTGTCACGCCCGTCGTCCCGGTCACTCCCGCGACGGCGGCCGCGACCGAAGGCTGAGCTGTGCCGGGGTGATTGCGCCCGGAGTTCTTGCGCCCCGGATCCTTGGTTCCGGGGCGTTTTTCGTTCGCCACCTGGAGGACTCCGTTGTACCCCGAAAATGACGCACTCGACGTGCGACAGATGTCTGCCCGCTACTTCGCGTTAACCCCGGACGTCCCCCGAACCTTGGTAAATGTTCGCGTATTGACTGCAAATAGCCGAGAATTCGTACCCCGAAAGTTGCATCGAATCCCTACACCCGGGTGAGGGCGGCTGTCAAAGATTTTGACACCCCGTACCCCATTCGGGCCAGATTCCTGTGAGCAGGCCGGGAGATTACTTGAGAAAGACCTGAACGATTTCGGCATCGGCCGTCACCACCGCTTGACTCGTAGTGCGGCAACCGAGCCCCACAGGCTTTGGCGCCGAACCGTCCTCACCAGGGATCGTCCTCACTAGGGATAGAGAGAAGAAGAGCATGTCGGTTGCAGTTGATCACCACGTCCGCGAGAGCACTTCAGGCGCCACAAGCGCCGCTACCACGACGAGTACCGATGACGACGCCGAGGTCGAAGTCCTCGGGCAGGTTCGAGGAGCAAGCACCGATCAGGTTGGCGACTACCTTCGCCACATCGGCCGCATGCCTCTCCTCGACGCTGCCGAGGAGACCGAGATCGCGCGTCGCATCGAGGTCGGCCTCTTCGCCGAAGAGAAGCTTGCAGAACTCGATGCCGCTGGCCCCGTCAGCGCCTCCGACCGCAGCGACTACCGCTGGCTGATCCACGACGGCGAACGCGCGAAAGACCGCATGATCACCGCGAACCTCCGCCTCGTCGTGTCGATTGCGAAGCGCTACACGCAGCGCGGCCTTCCGTTCATGGATGTCATCCAGGAGGGCAACCTCGGCCTGGTGCGGGCGGTCGAGAAGTTCGACTACACGCAGGGGTACAAGTTCTCCACCTACGCCACCTGGTGGATCCGGCAGGCGATCGCCCGCGGCCTGGCCGACAAGGCGCGTGCAATCAGGATCCCGGTTCACACCGTCGAGCGCATCAACCGCATCTCCCGCGCCGAGCGCGACCTGACCGTCGACCTGGGTCGCGCGCCGACCGTCGACGAGGTCGCCGCCGAGGTGGCCATGGAGGTGGCGGACCTGATCGACCTCAAGTCGCGCTCGCACGAGCCGGTGTCGATCCACACGGTCGTCGGCGACGCGGAAGACAGCGAGCTGGGCGACTTCATCGAAGACGAAGAGACCCCGTCGCCGGGCGCTGCAACCGAGTCCTCGCTGCTGAACCGCGACATCCACCAGCTCGTCGAGGCTCTGCCCGAAGACGAGGCCCGCGTGATCCGCATGCGCTTCGGCCTCGACGACGACCAGCCGATGACCCTCGACGAGATCTCGAAGCGCGTGCACTCGTCGCGACAGGCGGTCTCGCGCGTGGAGTCGCGCGCGCGCCTCCGGATGTTCGCGAAGGCCGTCTCGCAAGACTTGCAGCTCTACTTGCAGTAGCCCTGCCCGGCCTGCCGGCCCGGCCTGCCGGCCGGCCCGGCCCGGGCCTCGAGTGGACGCTTCTCGACGCCCGCCGGGCCGAAAACGTCGAGAAGCGTCCACTCGAGGCGCGCTGGGGTGGGGAGGACGCGCGCGTCCCCTCGTGAGAGGGTGAGGATAAGTCAGCGCGGAGGCGCGGGGGTGTGGAGAAGTGCAGAGCGCGAGGCGAGCGCCGGCAGCATTGATGGATGACCGACACACTTCCTCCATTGCTTCGTGCCGCGGCCTTCCGTTTTGGCGAGGCGCGCAGCATGGGGGTGCCGGAGCGGCGTCTCGGTCACGACGATCTGGTCCGGCCTCATCGGGGCGTCCGCAGTGCCCGTCCGGGCAGAACGATGCGGGATCGTTGCGCGAATCTCCTGCCCGTGCTGCCGGATGGCGCCGCTTTCAGCCACGTGACGGCAGCGCGCCTCTGGGGGCTGCCGCTTTCGCGTCGAGAAGAGTCCGCGTCTCTGCATGTCGTCAGCCGCTCGGGGCAGCATCCACGCCGACCGGGGGTCATCGCGCACCGTGTCAACCACTTCGTCGGGGCGATTGTCGCTGGCATGCCGGTCGTGGCTCCACCGCTGGCGTGGGCGCAGTGCGCGGAGGTGCTCGAGCTCGACGAGCTCGTCGCCCTGGGCGACGCGCTCGCCGGGCGGTGGTCGCCGGAGGCGGCAGCGCGAGAGGTGCCACTTGGCGAGCTTGAGCGCGCGGTTGAAGCGTGGGGGAGCCGTCGCGGGGCCCGACGCCTGAGGGAGGCGCTCGACCTCGTTCGCCCCGACGTGTGGTCGCCGAAAGAAACCGAGCTGCGGCTGCTGCTCGTGCGAGCCGGGGTCCCCGAGCCACCCGGCCTCAACGCCTCGATTGCCGACGCTGCCGGGAACGTCATCGGCCACGGCGACCTCGTCTGGCCCGAGCGCCGACTCGTCGTCGAGTACGAGGGCGACCACCACCGCACGGACCGCTGGCAGTGGCGCAGCGACGTCGCGAAGTACGAGCGCTACAGCGACGAAGGGTGGCGGGTGGTGCGCGCGACCGACGACGACCTGGTGACCCCAGGGATCCTTGTGGCCCGGATCACTCGCCACCTCGGCTCCGAGACGGTACGGTAAATGGCAGACACGTCGAGCCGACCAGATGAAAGGGGTGATGAGCATGATTGCCGCACGTTGGACGACCCAGCAGCCCTCATCCCCCGAGGTCGCCGCCCTCTAGTCCCTGTCAAGGGCGCACGGCGGCCTCCGTCTCTGGAGACTTCCGTTGACTTTTTCCGACGATTTCGTCGTTCCCACTTTCTCTGCCGCCGAGATCGGCGACGGCCAACGCTGGTCCACCTGGCCGGCGACAACCCCCACCGAGAGGGGTCCCCGACCCTTCCCCGCCTGGATCGTGACCAGCGCGGCCGCGATCGACACCGAGCTCGGCATCGTCAAGACCGGGAAAGAAGCCGATGTCTTCCTGATCGAGCGGGCGGTGCCCGCGGACGTCGTTCTCAGCGACGGGAGCGCAGGATCCTGCGTGCTCGCCGCGAAGCGCTACCGCAACTCCGAAAACAGCGACTTCCATCGCTCCACGCAGTACCGCGAAGGCCGACGCACCCGCAACACTCGCGATGGTCGTGCCATGGCGCGGGGCTCGTCGCACGGGCGAGCGGTCCAGGCGGGCCTCTGGGCCGCGGCCGAGTTCGAGGCTCTCGGGCGGATGTTCGCGCGCGGTGTCGCCGTCCCGTACCCGGTGCAGATTTCGGGCACCGAGATCCTGATGGAGTTCATCGGCGACACGTCTGCCGACGGGGGTCGGACGGCCGCACCCCGGCTCGCCCAGGTGCAGGACGACGGCGCGGCTCTCTGGCCGCTCTTCGAACAGGTCACCGAGATCCTGCTCGGCTTCGCGGAGGCCGGCTGTGCCCACGGCGACCTGTCGCCCTACAACCTGCTGGTGCACGAGGGGCGGGTCGTGGCGATCGATGTGCCGCAACTGGTCGACGTCGTGAGCAATCCGAACGGGGTCGGCCTCCTCGAACGAGACTGCCGCAACGTGTGCGACTGGTTCGCCAGGCGCGGTTTCGAGCGCGATGCCGAGCAGGTCTTCGCGGAGTGCCTGAGCGCGGTGTTCGGCGGCACGAGGTACTGAGACACGCCCTAGTGCTGCCGCGCGAACCTGGCCCGCACGTCGGGTGGAACGAGTTCAAGGAGCTGGTCGTTACGGAGCGGGAGGTCCATCAGGCTGAGCTTCAGTCGGCCCTTTCGCCCGTGGCGGCCCGCGTCCAGGCGCACGACCACTCCGGCGTCCTTCCGCAGTCGCACCTTGACGACCGTGCCGTCGCCGACGTCGAACACGACCCGCCCGTCCAATTCGAGTGCGGCCGACCGGGTTCCCGTGCCGATGGTGAACTTGAGGCGCTCCTTCGGCCCGAGTACGACGGAGCGGTCGATGCCCGCCATCGGGGCCACGGGGGTCACCACGACCGCGGCGACGGCCGGGCTCACGATCGGCCCGCCGGCAGCGTAGTTGTATGCGGTGGAGCCCGCCGGAGTCGAGGCGACGATCGAGTCGGCCTTGAAGTAGCCGTAGGGGGTGCCGTCGACCGCGAGGTCCGCCGTGACGACCCCCTGGCCTGGGCGACGAGTGACCGCGAGGTCGTTGAAGGCCAGGAAGGAGCTCTCGAAACCGGTCGACGTGACGGTGACCTCGATGGCGTGGTGCGGCTCAAGCGAGAAGTCCGTCGAGGAGAGACTTTCGAGCGCCGCCGCCAGCTCCGAAGGCTCGATCTCGACCAGGAACCCAACGTTGCCGTAGTTGACGCCAAGGACCGGCACGGGTCGCGGGGCGACGAGCCGCATCGCGCCGAGCATCGTTCCGTCTCCGCCGAGCGACACGACCGCGTCGACCCGCTCGACGAAAGCGGTCTCGTCGACGAGCTCGATGCCCGGACCCACGCGAGACCCATCTTCTGTGAGAGCGATCAGGTGAGTGTCGGCCGACTTCTTCCACGCGAGCAGCACTTCGATGGACTCGAGGACCGGTTTGGTGGGATGCGGAACGAGACCGACCGTGAACTTCGCCATGCTCGCGAGGCTACCGGCGCCGGGTGGGAACTCCTTCACGCCGGAAGCGAACAGGGGCAGACGCTCGCCTCGGGCGTGGTTACTCTCGAGATACGCGACGCCAACCCCTGCGGCCGTCGTCCGTCTTATCGGTGACGTTCCAGCCCGTCACCTAGGGAGTTAGAAGATGTTCGAGAGATTCACCGACCGTGCCCGTCGCGTTGTCGTCCTCGCTCAAGAAGAAGCGAAGATGCTCAACCACAATTACATCGGTACCGAGCACATCCTGCTCGGGCTCATTCACGAGGGCGAAGGCGTCGCCGCCAAAGCGCTCGAATCGCTCGGTATCTCGCTCGACGCCGTGCGCGAGCAGGTCCAGGACATCATCGGCCAGGGTCAGCAGCAGCCGACCGGCCACATCCCCTTCACGCCTCGGGCGAAGAAGGTTCTCGAGCTGTCCCTGCGCGAGGCGCTGCAGCTGGGGCACAACTACATCGGTACCGAGCACATCCTGCTCGGCCTCATTCGCGAAGGCGAAGGCGTGGCCGCCCAGGTCCTCGTCAAGCTCGGCGCAGACCTCAACCGAGTACGCCAGCAGGTCATCCAGCTGCTCTCGGGCTACCAGGGCAAGGAGGCGGTTGCAGTGGGCGGTGAACAGCAGGCTGGCCCGCAGGGTGGGTCGCAGGTCCTTGACCAGTTCGGTCGAAACCTGACCCAGGCTGCGCGCGACAACAAACTCGACCCGGTGATCGGGCGCGAGAAGGAGATGGAGCGGGTCATGCAGATCCTCTCCCGCCGTTCGAAGAACAACCCTGTCCTGATCGGCGAGCCCGGCGTCGGCAAGACGGCCGTCGTCGAGGGCCTCGCCCAGGCGATCGTCAAGGGCGACGTCCCCGAGACGCTGAAAGACAAGCAGCTCTACTCGCTCGACCTCGGCTCGCTCATCGCCGGATCCCGCTACCGCGGTGACTTCGAAGAGCGCCTCAAGAAGGTCACGAAAGAGATCCGCACCCGCGGCGACATCATCGTCTTCATCGACGAGATCCACACCCTCGTGGGGGCGGGTGCCGCCGAGGGCGCGATCGACGCGGCCTCGATCCTGAAGCCCCTCCTCGCTCGTGGCGAACTCCAGACCATCGGAGCCACCACGCTCGACGAGTACCGCAAGCACTTCGAGAAGGACGCCGCTCTCGAGCGCCGCTTCCAGCCCGTGCAGGTCCACGAGCCGTCCCTGCCCCACGCCATCAACATCCTGAAGGGCCTCCGCGACAAGTACGAGGCGTTCCACAAGGTGTCGATCACAGACGGCGCGATCGTGGCCGCGGCGAACCTGGCCGACCGCTACGTGGCCGACCGGTTCCTGCCCGACAAGGCCATCGACCTGATCGACGAGGCGGGTGCACGTCTCCGCCTCTCGATCCTGTCCGCCCCGCCGGAGCTCCGCGAGTTCGACGAGAAGATCGCCGTGGTCCGTGGCCAGAAAGAGGCCGCGATCGAAGACCAGGACTTCGAGAAGGCCGCGTCGCTCCGCGACGAGGAGAAGAAGCTGCTCGGTGAGCGCCTCCGCCTCGAGAAGCAGTG
>JAODMX010000144.1 GCA_025464735.1 Frondihabitans sp.
GATCCGGCGTCGGTGACGTGATAGGTGCCGAGGACTTCGCGCTGCACCTTGAAGAGGTCTTCGGGGTATCGCACGTGGCTGAGCAGCGTGCCGCTCATGTCAGCCATCGGCTTGACGGTCGTCGGGAAGACCTTCTCCCAGGTCTGAAGGATGGGGTCGGATTTGTCCCACGCGTAGAGCGTGACCTTGCCCGAGTAGGCATCGACGGTCGCCTTGACCGAGTTGCGGATGTAATTGATCTGATCGGTCGCGTAAGCCGGCGCCGGCGTGTAAGTGTCGGCAATCGACTCCGACAGGCTCCGCTGCTGTGAGTAGGGATATTGGTTCGTCGTCGTGTACCCGTCGACGATCCAGACCACGTGGCCGTTGACGACCGCGGGATAGGGGTCGCTGTCGAGCGTCAGGTAAGGAGCCACCTTCTGCACCCGCGTCGCCGGGTCGCGGTCGTAGAGAATCTGCGACTTCGAGTTGACGGCGTTCGACAGGAAGATCTGCTCCGACTGGAACTTGATCGCGTAGATCAACTTCGTGAAGGCGTTGTCGAGCTTCGGCCCACCGTTACCGGCGTACGTCGTGGTGGCGTTATTGCCGTTGTCGTCGTTGCCCGAGGGGTAGTCCAGTTCGACCTTGTTGAGGCCGTTGCCTCCCACGATGGAGTACTGCGGGCTGTCTTCGCCGAAATAAATGCGTGGCTGGTAGTTCTTCGCTGTGCCCAGCTTGCCCGTGACCGGGATACCGGACTCGAGGAAGACGGGCTGCCCGTCGGCCGAGCGCTTGTTGCCGTAGGCGGCGACGACCCCGTAGCCGTGCGTGTAGACGAAGGTCGAGTTGTATTGCGTGTTGGAGGTGCCGAGCCCGGATTGGTTGAGCTCACGGACCGCAATGACGACGTCCTGCACCGTGCCGTCGATCTTGTAGCGATCGACGTCGAGCTTGTCGGGGAACGAGTAGTACTGGCGGTACTGCTGCAACTGCGCGAAAGCGTCGGTTACCAGCGACGGGTCGATGATTCTGATGTTCTCCGTGGTGGCTGAATCTCCGGCCAGCGCGCCGGTCTTCGCCGTCGACTTGGCGTCGTAGTTCGTCTCTTTGACGTTCGCGACCCCGTACGCGGTTCGGGTCGCGTTGATATTGCGTTCGATGTAGCTCGACTCGACGCTCTTGACCGAGGGATCGACGGTGAAGCGCTGCACGATCCACGGGTAGACGGCACCGATCAACAGACTGATGACGATCAGGAGGGCCGTGCCGATGATCGGCAGGCGCCACCGGCCGATGACGGCGGTCAGGATGAAGAGGATCGCGACGACTGCCGCGGCATAGGCGAGGATCTGCTTGGCAGGGATGCCCGCGACGACGTCGGTGTAGGTGGCGCCGGTGATCAGCTTGTTCGATCCGTCGGTGAGCGTCGCGTACTGGTCGAGCCAGAGGCTGACCGCCTGGAGCGCCAGATAGACGGCAGCCGTGACGGCGATCTGGATGCGCGCCACGCGGGAGATCCGGACTTCGCGGCCGGAGAATCTCAGTGCTCCATACAGGTAGCTGGTGGCAAGGGCGGCGATGGCCGAGAGCAGCACGACGGCCGACGCGAATCCGACCAGGCCCTGATAGAACGGCAACGAGAACACGTAGAACCCGATGTCGAGGTGGAACTGCGGGTCGGTCTGGTGGAATGGCGTGCGGTTGAGGTACTCGAGCACCATGGACCAGTGGCTCGAGGCCGCGATGCCGCCGAACAGCCCGAGAACGATCGGGATACCGAACATCACGGTACGACGCAGCGGCTCGATCACCTGCTGGTAGCGGTCGAGCTGGGAGTTTAGCTTGGCGTACACCGGCCTGAAACGGAATGCTATGTCGATGCTGATGTAGACGGGCACCGCCATCCCCAAGAACCCGATGAAGAAGAGCGACGTACCCGTGATCCACTGCGTGGTGATCACGCGAAGGTAGCCCAGCTGCTGGTACCAGAGCCAGTCGGTGGCGAGCCCCGCGAAGATGAAGAAGAGAATCACCAGCGCGGCAAGAATACCGATGGTGACCAAAATGGGAACGCGAGGCGAGCGCCGACCCGAGCCGGTTGCTGACGATGCAGAGGAAGTCAAGAGGTTGCTCCTGGCTGGTGGAGAGGTGGAACCGCCATCCTATGTGGCCAACCTCGGAGCCCGGGGCCCTCTCGTCAAGCCTGTGGATAACCCAAGGCCCGACCGATAGTCAGGTGACCGGGCTGGTCCGAGGCGTCAGTTGACCGGGCACATCGGAAGTTTCGACGTGTCTCCCTTGTCGGCGATGGTGTCGAGAACCTTGACGGACTGGTTGAGAGTGGTGACCGCGTAGACGCTGAGCCCCGCGGGGATATGCCCGGTGACCTCGTCGCAGTTGCTTTGCGGTGCGAGGAACACCGTCGCCCCAGCGTCGCGGGCCCCGTACATCTTCTGACGGATGCCACCAATGGCACCGATGACGCCGTCGGCGGTGATCGTGCCCGTTCCCGCGACCGTCTTGCCACCGTTGAGAGCGCCCGGTGTCGTCTTGTCGATGATCCCTAGGGCAAACATCTGCCCGGCACTCGGGCCGCCGACGTCGGCGAGTTTCAGAGTGACTTTGAACGGGAAGTCATAGTCGACAGTCGCCGCGATGCCGAGGAGATAGGTGCCCTGCTGCTCGACTGGCGTGATTTTGACCGTATGAAGCCCCGATTCTCCGGGCTTGAGGTCGGCGCCGGGCACTGTGTAGACGATGGTGGCCGGCTTTGCGCCGTTCTTGGCGATCAGCGCGCGGAGGGTGTCGACATCGCTGTTCGTCGTGAGTTGGGTGCCGTTGATCGATTGGATCAGGTCGCCCTTGGCGAGCTTGCCGGCGGCCGGCAACCCCTTCTCGACCTCCGCAACAGTGATGGAGGTTCCGACTTTGTAGCCCTCGTGTGCCAGTGCGGCTGTCACCGCAGACTTCTGGCTCTGCTCCATGTCGGCGGAGTTCTGCTGGTCGACCTGCTGATTCGAGACGCCGGTCGGATAGATCTCCTGAACAGGGATCACTGCTTTGCTCGGGTCGAACCAAGCCTGGACGATCTCGAGCCAGTTGGGCCGCTGGGTCTGATTCCCGACGACACTGACGGTGAGCAGGTCGAGGGACCCTTTGGTGGGATAGGTCTCGTGCCCGTCGATGGTGATCAGTGGCGTCTTTTTTCCATCGAAGGGGTTCGTGCCGAGCGTGTTGAACACGGGGCCCGGTTGTTCGATGAGGTACGGCGCGGGAAGGACCGAGAGGACGATCCCGATGACCAGCGCAACCGCGAGGAGAACGATGCCGATCCATCCGCGGCGATTTCGGGGGGCCGACGATTTCACGTCGGGGGCGGCGAAATATGCCAACGAGAGGTCCTTACGAAGTGCGGCGTTCGGAGGGCCCACGGGGATGTTCGCCCTGGGCGCAGTGACGGACCCCCGAGAAGAGGGTGAAACCCAGCCTGTTCGGGTGGCCAACGGCTAGCGTAGTTGCCATGTCTGAAGATTCGCAGCCCGGCCCGGAAGACGAGTTCCGCGACATGCTGCGGCAGTTCCTCTCGGGTAACTCCGAGATCGACCCGTCGAAGCTCGTCGGTGCGGCCGGTCTCCCCAATGATCCCGCGTTCATGGCACGTCTGATGAGCCAGCTCCAGGCGGCCGTCAACAACTCCGGCGATGGCATCGACTGGTCGCTGGCGACCGAGCAGGCCACCGGCATTGGCGCCCAATCGGCGGTCGAGACCCTGCCTGCCCAGGTATCTTCTCTCGAGCAGGCTTTCCACGTCGCGGCATTGTGGCTCGACGACGTCACCTACGTGGCCGAGCTCACCGTCCCGCCGCGGTTGATGACCCGAGCTGAGTGGGCACGCGCGACGATGCCGGTCTGGAGCCAGCTCGCAGAGCCCGTCGCCGACTCCATCGCTGATTCACTCACCAAGGTCTTGAGCGAACAGGCTCCCGACGAGATGCGCGACATGCTCCAGGGCGCAGGCCAGGTCATGCGGAGCGTCGGCGGAGCGCTCTTCGCAATGCAGCTCGGCCAGGTGGTGGGTCAGCTCTCGACCGAGGTCGTTTCGGGCGGTGACGTCGGAATCCCGCTGCTCGACGAGCAACAGGCCGCGCTCATCCCGCAGAACGTCGCGGCCTTCGGCGAGGGCCTCGACCTCGACACCGATCAGGTGCAGCTCTACC
>JAODMX010000191.1 GCA_025464735.1 Frondihabitans sp.
AGCGAGGGTCTCGTCGCGGCCAAGGAGAACGGCTCGACGACGACGCTCATCGAGCTCGACTGCGAAACCGACTTCGTCGCCAAGGGCGAGAGGTTCGTCACCCTGGGCAACACGGTTCTCGACGCGATCGTCGGGGCCGGCGCCACCACTCCAGAAGAGGGGCTGGCTGCGCCTCTCGGTGAGCGCACCGTCGCCGACCTGATCAGTGACGAGGCCGCGATCCTCGGCGAGAAGATCGTGCTGCGTCGCGTTGCCGTGGTCTCGGGCGACCGGTTCGCCGTCTACCTGCACAAGACCAACAAGGACCTCCCTCCGCAGGTCGGCGTCGTGGTCGGATACTCGGGTGACGACGCCGAGACGGCGCGAAGCATCGCGCAGCACATCTCGTTCGCCGACCCTCAGTACCTCAGCCGCGACGAGGTTCCGGCCGAGAAGGTCGAGACCGAACGCCGCATCGTCGAGGAGATCAGCCGCAACGAGGGCAAGCCGGAGGCTGCTCTTCCGAAGATCATCGAGGGCCGCGTCAACGGTTTCTTCAAGCAGGTCGTGCTCCCGGAGCAGGACTACGCGCGGGACAACAAGCAGTCCGTCGCCAAGGTGCTCGGAGACGCCGGGCTCACCGTGAACGGCTTCGCTCGCTTCAAAGTCGGCGCCTAGCAGCTGCGACAAGTGGCGCAATGGGCCGGAATCGCTTGCGCGGTTCTGGCCCATTTTTCACGATTTAGGGCGCGGACCGGCTGGCTGCGGTAACAGCCGGGCTTCGGGCGGGGCATCCGAAACCGGTACCCTGTAACGAGCCACAATCGAAGGAGAGAGCATGACGGACGCGCACACGAGACGGGTTCTGCTCAAGCTTTCCGGGGAGGCCTTCGGCGGTGGATCCCTCGGCGTCAACCCCGATGTGGTCAGCGCACTCGCCAAGGAGATCGCCCTGGCGAGCCAGGAGGTCGAGGTCGCGATCGTCGTCGGAGGCGGCAACTTCTTCCGCGGCGCCGAGCTCAGCCAGCGCGGCATGGACCGAGGGCGCGCGGACTACATGGGCATGCTCGGAACCGTCATGAATGCGCTCGCCCTCCAGGACTTCCTCGAGAAGGCCGGCGCGGCCACCAGGGTTCAGTCGGCCATCTCGATGACCCAGGTCGCCGAGCCGTATATCCCGCGTCGCGCGGAACGGCACCTCGAGAAAGGTCGCGTCGTCATCTTCGGTGCCGGCGCGGGCCTCCCTTACTTCTCCACCGACACGGTCGCAGCCCAGCGCGCGCTCGAGATCGACGCGGACGTCGTGCTCGTCGCCAAGAACGGCGTCGACGGCGTGTACAACGACGACCCGCGCAAGAACCTGGATGCGCACAAGCTCGAGCACGTCACCTACCAGGAGGCCCTCGTGCAGGGACTGAAGGTCATCGACTCGACGGCCTTCAGCCTGTGCATGGACAACGGGATGCCGATGGTCGTCTTCGGCATGGAGCCCCACGGCAACGTGACGGCCGCGATCCGCGGCGAGCGCATCGGCACTCTGGTGTCGAACTAGATCGATAAACTCAAGTAGTCCCAACCTCTTAAGGAGACCCACGTGATTTCCGATGTCCTGGCCGAGGCCAAAGACAAGATGCACAAGTCGGTAGAAGCCGCAAAAGACGACTTCAGCAACGTGCGCACCGGTCGTGCCAACCCGGCGCTGGTCCAGAAGATCCTGGTGGACTACTACGGCACGCCGACCCCGCTTGGCCAGCTCGCCGGCATGAACAACCCGGAGGCGCGCACCCTCGTCATCACGCCTTACGACAAGGCGGCCCTCAAGGAGATCGAGCGCGCGATCGTCAGTGCACCGAATCTCGGGGCCAACGTGGGCAACGACGGCACAATCATCCGCGCAACGCTCCCCGAGCTCACCGAGGAGCGCCGCAGGGAGTTCGTGAAGATCGTGCGTGCCAAGGGTGAGGACGCGAAGGTTTCGATCCGCAACATCCGCCGCAAGGGGAAAGACGATCTCGACGCTCTCAAGGAGGTCGGCGACGACGAGATCGCCCGGGCCGAGAAGGAACTCGAGGCTGTGACGAAGGCGCACATCGACGCGATCGACGACGCGCTCAAGAAGAAGGAAGCCGAGCTTCTCGAGGTCTAGATGACTGACGCTCCCGAGGGTCCGCCTCCCGTCGAACCCAAACGACGTGGTCTGCTCAAACGCGTCAGGCGCGAAGAGTTCGAGGCGCGCGCGCACGCCTTCGAGGTGGACTTCAGGGCGCAGGTCGCCGCGACCAGGGCCCAGATCGACGCGACGAACATCAAGATCGAGGCGCGCACCGGCCGCAACCTTCCGCTCGCGATCCTGATCGGTGTCGGGCTCGGCCTCGCCCTCGTCTTCAGCCTTATCTTCGTCAAGGCGATCTTCATGGTATTCGCGGGTGCCCTCATCGGATTCACGGTGTTCGAGCTCGCCAGCGCGCTGCGGTTCGCGGGACGCGACGTGCCGCGCTGGCCGACGGTCATCGCCGGGGTCGCCACTGTTCCCGCCGCCTTCTATCTCG
>JAODMX010000227.1 GCA_025464735.1 Frondihabitans sp.
ATGCCACACAGGCACAGCAGACGAGTAGATACCCTCCGAACAATCGACGTCGGCTTGCTCACGAAGTCCTTACGCCCCGGCGCTAATCCCTAACGACTTCCTAACCCGGGAGTGCTGCATGCCCGCGGCGCGCTGGAAGACCGCCGGTCACGGCTCGGCCATAGCCTCAGCTACGGGGGCGTGAGAGATAGGAACGCCAGCCGCCGAACTCGGTGATGTCCGGTCCTTCCGGCCACGCGCATCCGAAGCCAAGGACCTCACGGCCGTCGTCGAGCGTGATCCTGCCGAGCGTCATCGGCTGGGGCAACCCCGCGAGGAACGTGCCGAGCGCGGCCGCTGAGAGCGACCAGAGCTCGCCTTCGAGCCGCGCCCCGGTACCGGGGTCGACGCGCGCGACGGCGGGCTTGGAAACCGCGCCGGGCAACGCATACATGCGGTAGTCCTCCGACGAATACACGGTCGAGACCAGGCGCGCACCGCGGGAGACCAGCTGCCCGTTCAATGGCTGGCCCGCCAGGTGTGCACCGAACACGGCGAGTTCGACGCCCGCGTGGGGTGCGAGGACCAGTGCGCTCTCCCCGGTCAGGATGCTCGCGAGGTCGATCGCGACCTGGTCGTCGAACCCGCGCACGACGATCGTGACGCCGAAGAGGCCGTCGCGGGTTTCGCCGGCGGGAACGGCGACGCCCGCCATGTCGCGCAGGTTCATGAAGTTGGTGAATATTCCCATTCTGGAATTCACCCCGATGGGATCCGCCTCCACCTCGGCCAGCGTCGGGTGATCGGGCGCCGTGGGCACAAGCATCGCGTCGAAGCCTGCGAGAAGTTCGGCGACTTCGAGCGCATACCGCGCGACTCTGTCCTGGTCGCGGACAACCTCGTGTGCGCGGCGAGCGCCGGCGGCGGCCACGATCCGCGCGACAGTCGGGTCGGCGTGCTCGGGATGGGACGCGACGAAGTCGCCATATGCCGCATACCTCTCAGCCACCAGGGCTCCGTCGTAGAGCAGCTTCGCGCAATCGAGGAACGGCGCGATGTCGATCTCGGCGACGGTTGCTCCTGTGCGCTCCAGGGCTTGCGCCGCCGACGAGAAAAGCTCCCGCCGCTCGACGGACAGCCCGAAGAGAAACTCCGGGGCCGGGACCGCAATGCGCGGGGCGGGCGGCGCGGAGAGCACGACATCGACCGGCCACGGACGGGAGACGGGATCGAGGCCGGACACGCCAGACATGATCGAAGTCACCCGCGTTGCCAGGGCGACGGTGGGGGCGAGCGCGGTCACGCAGTCGTAGCTGCGGCACGCGGGCACGACGCCGTCAACTGGCACGACACCCTTGGTGCTCTTGATACCGACGATGCCGTTCAGCGCCGCAGGAACGCGACCCGACCCAGCCGTGTCGGTGCCGAGGGCGAAGTCCGCGATCCCGAGGGCGACGGCGACCGCAGACCCGGAGGACGATCCGCCGGAGATGCGATCGGGAAACACGCTGTTCCGCACCGCGCCGTAGGGGCTGCGAGTTCCGACGAGACCGGTCGCGAACTGGTCGAGGTTCGTCTTGCCTATGGCGATGGCACCGGCCGTCACCAGGCGCTCCACGGCGGTCGCCGAGCGTTCGGCGACGTGCGCGAAGTCGGGATGGCCGGCCGTGGTCACCATCCCCGCAACGTCGATGTTGTCCTTGACCGCGAACACCGTGCCTGCGAGCGCAAGCGACTCGCCGTTCGCCACCCGCCGGTCGATCACCTCGGCCTCCGCGAGCACCTCCCGCTCCTCGCGCAGCGTGATCCAGACCTCTGGCCTGTCGACCTTCCGGATGCGCGCGAAGGCGCGTATGACCCGGGAAACGGCGGTATTGTCCATGAACGAAATCCTCGGCTGTGGGCGGAATCGCGCACCCGACGGTGCCCGGTGAGCCGCGCGCTGTTACCTAGAGTTAACACCGGCTGACCATTCGGTGCCTAAAACTATCAGATGATAGAAAGCAACCCTCCCGGCCGGATCCCGACCACCGTCGAGGCCGTTGAAGCCGAGAAGGACAGGACCTCGACAGCATGACTCCTCCACCGCTTGGCGCTCCGCAGCTTGGCTACACGGCGCTTCTGGTCGCCAACCGCGGCGAGATCGCCTGCCGGATCATCCGGTCGGCGAAGGCGCTCGGCTTGCGTACCGTCGCCGTGTACTCCGAGGTCGATCGGGGCGCGCCGCACGTGAAACTCGCAGATGTCGCCGTCAACATCGGCGCTGAGTCGCCGCGCGAGTCCTACCTGAACGGCAGCCGTATCCTCCGCGCGGCCCTCGATTCCGGGGCAGGCGCGATCCACCCCGGCTACGGCTTCCTGTCGGAAAATGCCGTTTTCGCCCGCAGCGTCGAGGACGCTGGACTCGTCTTCGTCGGTCCGACCCCGGAGCAGCTCTCCGTGTTCGGCGCGAAGGACGCCGCGCGCGCCGCGGCTGCACGCGCTGGGCTGCCGATGGGGCGCGGCACGGAGGTGCTTGCCGACGCCGACGAAGCGGTTGCGGCATCCCAGGAGCTCGGATACCCCGTCATCCTCAAGGCCATCGGCGGCGGAGGCGGCATCGGCATGCAGGTGTGTCGCAGCGGCGAGGAGGTCAGCGACGCGTTCGTGTCCATCTCCCGTGTGGCGAACGCGAGCTTCGGCAGTGGGGCCATTTTCGCCGAGCGGTACGTCGAGAACGCGCGCCACATCGAAGTACAGGTGTTCGGGGACGGTGCCGGCGGCGTGATCAGCCTCGGAGACAGGGACTGCTCGCTGCAGCGCCGCAACCAGAAGGTCGTCGAGGAGGCCCCCGCATTCGACCTCTCCGACGAAC